>JANNMQ010000935.1:0-10445 GCA_031398045.1 Rubrivivax sp. | reverse complement strand
CCCTTCGCTGGCCCGAAGGTGGTCTACGCCGCCGCCTCGCGGCTGGGTGCGCGCGCTGCGCGTGATGGCATCACCTTCAAGCAGACGCCTTACGCGCTGGGGGTGTAGCCGTGCCTGACCGTCCCAACGTCGGCCCCGAATCCAGCCGCAGCGACAACCGCAACGACGGCCCGAAAGTCATCATCATCGCCGGCCCCAACGGCGCAGGCAAAACCACCTTTGCGCGCGAATTCCTGCCCCACGAAGCCGGCTGCCCGGTGTTTGTGAATGCCGATCTCATTGCCGCCGGCCTGGCGCCGTTTGCACCCGAAGCCGCTGCTGTGCAAGCTGGGCGCTTGATGCTGCAAGAACTGGCGCGGCACTTTGCCAACCGCGAAAATTTTGCTTTTGAAACCACGCTGTCAGGCCGCGCTTACCTGCATCACATCCAGACCTGGAAAGACGCGGGCTATCGCGTGAAGCTGATCTTTTTGCAGCTGCACAGCCCCGAACAAGCCATTGCCCGCGTCGCGCAGCGCGTGCAACAGGGCGGCCACCACATACCCGAAGCCACCATCCGGCGGCGCTTCTTTGCCGGGCAAGACCACTTCACCCGCCTGTACGCGCCGCTGGTGCACGCCTGGGCGCTGTACGACAACGCAGGCGCACAGCCGGTGCTGATGGACTGGAGCGAACAACCATGACCACACAGCCAACCCTCACCAGGCCCCTCCACACCGCGCACGACGCAGACCTGCGTTTGTCGCAACAGGCGCTGCAACGTGCGGCCCAGCGCGCCCGCGAACTGGCCCGTCAAACGGGCACGGCCATCGTGGTCAGCAACCATGGCCAGCTGGAATTGCTGCACGGGGAAGCGGCTTCGTCGGTGCCCGCAGCGCATGAACCGGCCGCACCTTACCGACGCCAGCCATGACCCACTTTGTGCCCAAGGTCTACCAGCAGCAGGTGCTGGACAGTGTGGAGGCCTACTTCAAGGCCTGCCATGAGCTGGCGTTTCCTTCGGTGGCTTTCACCGCCACCACCGAACGCCTGTGGGGGCAGGGCAACCGTTACCAATCGCTGCCAGGCTTTCCGGCAGACATGCCTTACTTCTGCCTGCGCGTGCCCACCGGCGGTGGCAAAACCTGGTTGGCGGCCAAAGGCGTGGCGCTGGTCAATAGCCAGCTGCTGCGCTGCGAACACAGCGTGATTGTGTGGCTGGTGCCCAGCAAGCCCATCCGTGAGCAGACGCTGCGCGCGCTGCGCGACCTGCAGCACCCGTACCACGCCGCTTTGCGCGAAGCCGGGCCGGTGGTGGTGCTGGACCTGGAAGAAGCCAAGAGCGTCACGCGCGCCACGCTGGACACCAACACCACCGTCATCGTGGCCACGCGACAGGCCTTTCAGGTGGAAGAAGAAGAGTGCCGCAAGGTCTACCAGTCCAGCGGCGCGCTGATGCATCACTTTGAACACCTGTCGCCCGTGCAGCGCGCCGAACTGCTGAGCGATGGTGAGGGCGCGGACCGCACCACGCCCTGTTCGCTGGCCAACGTGCTGCGCTTGCGCCGCCCTTTTGTGGTGGTGGACGAGGCGCACAACAACCGCACCGAATTGGCGTTTGACATGCTGGCCCGCTTTCGCCCCAGCGGCGTGATGGAGCTGACCGCCACGCCCGACCTGGAGCGCACGCCCAGCAACGTGTTGCACAGCGTGTCGGCCGCCGAGTTGAAAGCCGAAGAGATGATCAAGCTGCCGGTGGTTCTGCAGACCGAGCCGAACTGGCAGCAATGCCTGGCCGATGCCACGGGCCGCCGCGACGCACTGCAGGCGCTGGCCGATGAAGGGCGGCGGGCCGGCGCTGCCTATTTGCGGCCGCTGGTGCTGATCCAGTCTGAGCCGCGACGTTCCGGCGTCCAGACGCTGGACTTCGAGCGCGTTCGCACCGAACTGATCACCAACCATGGCGTACCCGAAGACGAAATCATCGTTGCCACGGGCGAAGAAAAGGGCTTGGAGCAGATCGATGCCAGCTACAAGTTGGGCATTGCCGACCCCGATTGCCCGGTGAAGTTTGTCATCACACAAAAGGCGCTGGCTGAAGGCTGGGACTGCCCATCTGCCTACATCCTGGTGAGCATGGCTTCGTTGTCGTCGGCCACGGCGGTGGAACAGCTGCTGGGGCGTGTGCTGCGGCAGCCGGGCGCCAGCCATCGGCGGGCCGCGGCCTTGAATCAGTCGTATGCCTTTGTGGTGTCGCGCAACTTTGCTGAAACAGCGGGCGCCTTGCGTGACCGGCTGGTGCAAGGGGCTGGGTTTGAACGGCGCGAGGTGTCGGCTTTTGTGACCGCTGCACGGGCGGAACAGGCCAGCTTCGACCTTGAAGGCAAGGCCGGGCGTTTTGTCGTCCGGCCAGTGGCCGTGGCGTTGACGGAAAAGCCAAACCTGAAGACGGTGCCCAAGGTGGTGCGTGACAAGGTCAGCTGGAATGGCGAGCTCAACACGCTGACGATCAACACACCGCTGACCGAAGACGAGGGCGAGCTGCTGAAAGCGTCGGTGCATTCGGCAACGGCCGTTGCTGCTATTTCTGAAGCTGCCGAATCGAGCCGCACGACGGCCATCACGTTCTTTCAGACGCCTGCCGAGCTGGGCCAACGTTTTTGTGTGCCCCAAATGGCTTTGCGGGTGCAGGGCGAGCTGGCACTGTTTGACGACCCCGAGGTGCTGGAGTACCCCTGGGATCTGTCACCCTTTGACGCCGCGCCGACCGCTGACGACCTGGCCGCTTTGGGTGCGGCACTGAAGGTGTCGGAAGGCGGCGAAATCGACATTGATGCCGGTGGCCGCATGGTGTCGCGGTTTTTGCCCGAGTTGCAGCGTGATCTGGCCCTGGTCTTCAAGCCGGAACACTGGGATGAACTGCGCGTGGCCACTTGGTTGTGCAACAACCTGCCTGAGCCTTCGTTGACGCACACTAGCAAACAGGCTTTTGTGGCTGCATGGTTGCGGCATCTGCAGCAAGCCGAAGGCTGCACCTTGGCGCGGGCGAACCTGCAGAAGTTCCTGATCCGCAATCTGCTGGAGTCGCGCATCCGGGACCTGCGCAGGCAGGCCGTGAGCAAAGCCTACCAGCACGCGTTGTTTGCCGACGACGCTGCCGCGCGCGCGGCCGTGACGGATCAGTACCTGTTCGAGTTTCATGCCCAGGCCTATGCGCCCGTCCGAGACTACGACCGACGCTTTGGTCACTTCGAATTCAGCAAGCACTTCCATGGGCGCATCGGCGACTTCGACAGCAAGGAAGAGTTTGAATGCGCCTGCCAATTGGACATCTGGGCGCAGCAGGGCCGCCTGCAGTTCTGGGTGCGCAACCTGGTGCGGCGCGAAGGCAGTTCGTTTTTTCTGCAGAAAGCCGATGGCCGCTTCTACCCGGACTTCCTGTGCCAGTTGCCCGAAAAAAGCGGCCAGCGGGGCCCTGTGCTGGCGGTGGAATACAAGGGTGCCGACCGCTGGAGCGGTGCCGAGGATGACCGCCTGATCGGTGGTCTGTGGGCCAACCTGTCGGGTGGGCGCTGCCGCTTTGTGATGGTCAAGGACAGGTTTTGGGGCGCGATAGAGCAGCAACTGGGCTGACCCGCCGTGCCGCTGCCAGCGACCAACCCGTCACCGCCCGGTCATCCCCCGCCACCGATTCAGCCGCGCGCGGCCCACCTGGCTGCCCAGGTATTGCGGCGCCACCGCTTCCAGTGCCGCGGGCGTGATGCCCAGCGCCTGCAGGCCCGGCAGGCGCCCAGTGGCCACGTTGGGCACCTGCATCGACGCCACGTTGTCGCGCGACATCAGCGGCTGGCCGGGCAGCAGTTCCATCAGCGTGGCCTGCAGTCGGCCCATGAAGCCGGGCAGCGCGATCTGCGGCCTTTCGTGGCCGCTGTAGCGGCCGGCCAGGCGCACCAGGTCTGACAGCGTGTAGACCGTGGGGCCGGTGCATTCAAACGTTTTGCCGGCGGTTTCGGGCTGCTGCAGGCAGCTGACGATGGCCTGCGCCACGTCTTCCACCCACACCGGCTGAAACTGCGCGCCGCTGCCCGCCAGCGGCATCACTGGGGCCAGCGCCTGCAGGCGCGCGAAGACACGTAGAAACTGGTCGTCAGCACCGAAGATGACCGAAGGCCGTAGCACCGTGGTTTGCAGTTCGGGCACGGCCGCCAGCGCCGCTTCACCCTGTGCTTTGCTGCGCAGGTACATCGACGGCGCGTCAACCGCCGCGCCCAGGGCGCTGACATGCACCAGCCGCCGCACGCCAAAGGCCATGCAGGCCTGTGCCAGCTTGCGCGGCAGCGCGGCATGCACGTGGTCGAAACTGGCGGCCGTGCCGTGCAGGATGGCCACCAGGTTGACCACCGCGTCGCAGCCGGCCAGCAAACGCGCCAGCGCAGCACCATCGTGCACGTCAGCCTGCACCAGTTCCAGCGTCGGCAGTGACTGCACATGAGCACCGCGCGCCAGGTGCCGTGTGGGCACCACGATGCGGCCACCACCAGGCCGGCGCGCCAGTGCCTCGCACACCGAACGGCCGACAAAGCCGGTGCCGCCCAGCACCAGCACGTTGCGCGGCGCGCTGGTCATGGCAGCTCCTTGTCAGGCGCTGGCGCTGCAGCGTCGCGGGGGCCTATGGCCTTGCCCAGCCGGGCCTGCAGGCCCACCAGGGGCTGGCCCAGCACGGCGTTGTAAACCACTGCGTTGGACAGCACTTTTTTCACGTAGTCACGGGTTTCGTTGAAAGGGATCGTTTCGGCCCAGGCGGCCGGTTCCAACGTTACACCCTCGCGCCAGCGGCGCGGGCGGCCGGGGCCGGCGTTGTAAGCGGCCGTGGCCAGTGCCAGTGAGCCGTCAAAGTCATCCAGCAGGCGTTTCAAGTAGGCCGCGCCCAGGCGCAGGTTGACCGCGGGGTCGTTGATCATGTCCGGCCGGTAGTCCATGCCCACCTTCTGTGCCGTCCAGCGCGCGGTGGCCGGCATCAGTTGCATCAGGCCCGATGCGCCAACGTGTGAGCGCGCGTCGGTGATGAAGCGGGACTCTTGCCGTATCAGTCCCAGCAGCACCGCAGGGTCCAGCCCCGCGGCCTGCGCGGCGGCCAGCATCTGTTCACGCAGCGGCACCGGGAAGCGTTGCCCGATGTGCACTTCGCCGTGGCTGCGTTCGCTGGTGTTGATGCAGCGGTCCCACAGGTTTTGCTCACAGGCCCATTGCGCTGCGGCCAGCAGCTGGCGTGGTTTCATGCCCCGCAAGGTGTAGTTCCACTCCCGCACACCTTCGGCGCGCAGGCCGATGCTGATGAGCAGCAGCGCGCGTTCAAAACCAGGCTGCTGGCGCGCCAGGTTCAGTTCTTCTTCGGTGGCCGCTGCGGGTGTGGCGGGCAGCACAAACGGCTGCTTCAAGTCGGCCGCTGCCAGCTGGGCATAAAAGCCCTGTTGTCCGGCCAGCGCCTGCAAGGCCTCAAGGGCAGGCGTGCGCGCGCTGTCCCCGGCTGGGCCTGGTTTGGCCAGCGCCAGCGTGGCGCGTGCTTTCCAGTACACCCAGGTGCCTTCGCGGTCATCACTGCGCCCGCCGGCGGTCCAGGCCAGGCCTTGTGGGGTGGCTGCAGCCAGCGCACTGCCAGGCATCGCATCGATGGCGCGCAGCACCAGGCGCCACCGCTCAGGCTTGTTGCCGCCTTCGCGCAGCGCAGCACGCACGTGCGAGGCCAGCAAATCTTCACTCCAGGGCGGCTGGCTGCCGGGTTTGTTGACGCGGTCCCACAGCTGCCAGGCGCGGCGCGCGTAGTCGGCGGCCACGGGCTGTTGTTTCCAGGCCGCCTGCTTGGCCACATGCGCCCAGGCCGTGGCGGCCAGTGTGGCCGGCAAGCGATTGGCCCAGGGGCCTTCCAGCTGTGCGGCAGCGTAGTCGGGGTCGGCCGCAGCGGCGCGCATCAGCGCCAGCAGGTCCAGTTCGAAGGCGCGCAGCGTGTCGCTGTCACCGCGCTTGGCCAGAAATCGTGCGGGGTTGTCCCACAGGTCGGCCACCGCCTGCTCGGCGCCCGGGCTGGCCAATTCGGCCGCGGTGCGCGCCGCACGCGGACGGTTGGCTTCCACCGACAGGCGGGCCTCTTGCCACGCGTCTTGTTTGCTCAGCTGGCCGGCTTGCACCAGCGTCTGCCCCAGCAAGGTGCAGGCGTCGCTGGCTTCACGGTCGTGGTGCCAGGCGTGGCGGGCGGCCTGGCGCACGTCTTGGCCGTCCAGGTGCTGCACCAGCAGCGCGTAGCAGCCCACGGCGCGGTCGTCGTTCATACGAAAGCGCGGCAGCTCGGCCTTGAAGCCGGCCCAGTCGCGGCGGCGTCCCAGCTCCAGCAGCCAGTCATTGCGCAGCCGGTCTTCAACGTAGGTGTCGCTCCAGCGGGCGAAGAAGCCCACAAGCTCCTGAGCTTGTGCTTCCTGCAGCCGGGTATTCAGCTCCCAATATTCCACCCACTGGGCCAGCGGGTGGCCTTGGGCCGATTGGCGCAACTGGGCCAGCCGCAGGCCTTGCAGTTTGTCTCTGCGGCCAAAAGCTTCGCGGGCTTGCAGCACCACGCTGTTGCCGGCGCTCAATGCAACGGCGTTGGCAGCGCTGGTGTGTGCGCTGGTGTTGGCTTTGGAGCTTGGGCCTGCGGGTTGCGCCATGGTGCCGGCAGCAGGCAGCAGCACGGTGCACAGCAAAGCGGCGTGGCGCAACCACGCCTGGTAACGCCGATGGGGGTTGGTTTCAGAAGGACGGCGCAGAGCCGGGAACTGACGTTGGAGGGGTCTGTACATAACCTGAATTTAGCGCAGCCCCTGCAATCTGCTCGGCAGGGGAATAGGGCTCTTCAGCGTCTGTTTTTACGGGTGCCCGTTGGATGGTCCCCTCTTGCGGCCCGTGCCGCTTGTTGGGCCAGCGCCACCCAGGGCTGCATCAACGCTGGTGAATCCAGTGCATCGGGTGGCGGTGTGTAGTACTGCAGCTGCATCGGTTGCCCTTTGGCCTCGTAGACAAAAGGCAAGCCGGCTGCAGCCACAAACAACGGCTGGGTCTGGTCGTTGGCCTTCAAGTACAGACGGTTGTTGGCCAGCAGCGCCACAAAAAGCCCGTCCACATAAAAACCCCAGCCGCCGAACATGCGCCGGGCTCGCACAGGGCCGCCGCTTTCCAGCAGTTCCGAACAGTGGTTGACAAGCGGCGGCACAGGCGCCGCCGCGGCTGCGGGCCTGCGCGTGGGCCTGCGGGTGCCAACGAACGATGGGTTGGTCGTGGTTTTGTGGTTGGCCATGGCGCAACAATAGCGGCCTGTCCACGCTGCTGTCCACAAGCCCATGACGCCGACTGACCTGCCTGGTTTTCAGCCCGGTTTTGAACCTTCGCGCGACAAGCAGAAACTGCGCCGGCAATTGCAGGCCGAACGCCAGACGCTGATCGACCGCCACCAACGCGCCATGCAGCTGCAAGAGGTGCTGCGGGTGTGGCTGATGGACCGTGCCGACCATGTGATTGGTGCCTACTGGCCCATCAAAGGCGAATTTGACACGCTGCCGGCGCTGTTTCGCTGGACCGAGGCCGACCCCAAACGCCAAATTGGCCTGCCGGTGATCGACAAGACCACCAAGCAGTTGCGTTTTCACCTGTGGTACCCAGGCTGCGAGATGGAAGAAGACGCCTACGGCATACCCAAGCCGAAGGACACACCCATCCTGCAGCCGCAGATCTTGTTGGTGCCCTGTGTGGGCTATGGCCCCAAAGGTGTGCGGCTGGGTTATGGCGGTGGTTTCTACGACCGCACGCTGGCCACGCTGCAGCCGGCGCCGCACACCGTGGGCCTGGCCTATGCCAACGGTTTTGTACCCTGGTTGCAGCCCGAGCCGCACGATGTGCCGCTGCACACCATCCTGACCGACGACGGGCTGGCCTGGCAACGGCCCGTGCCGGGTGTGTAGGGGGGTGAACTTTCAGGTCCCGGTGCCGCGAAACGACAACCACCGATCCTGCATCAAACACGGTTGCCGACGCAGACCGCGCACACGCGCCGTTGTTCAGGCGCGTTGCTCAGGCGCGTTGCAGACGGCGGCACACTTCCAGCGACAACGCGCTCTGGTTCAGCGTGTAGAAGTGAATGCCGGGCGCACCCCCGGCCATCAGCCGTTCACACAAACGTGCCACCACGTCGATGCCGAAAGCGCGGATGCTGGCGGCGTCGTCCAGATAACCTTCCATCTTCAGTGCCACCCAGCGCGGTATCTCGATGCCGTCGCGAGCCGCAAACTGGGCGATCTTGGCGTAGCTGTGGATGGGCATGATGCCCGGCACAATGGGTACCGTGACACCCAGCGCCCGCACCTCGTCAACGAAGTGGAAATAGGCGTCAGGGTTGAAGAAAAACTGCGTGATGGCGCTGTTGGCACCGGCCTTCACCTTGGCCGCGAAGTGTTCCAGGTCCTTGCGTGCATAACGTTGCTGTGGATGGTATTCGGGGTAAGCCGCCACCTCAATGTACCAATCGCTGCCCTGCGTCTTGCGGATGAACTCGATGAGGTCGGCGGCAAAGCGGAATTCACCAGCCGTGGCCGTGCCGCTGGGCAAGTCGCCGCGCAGCGCGACCAGGCGTTTGATGCCTTGCGCGCGATAGGTGTCAAGAATCTCTGAAATGCCCTGGGCCGTGCTGCCCACACAAGACAGGTGCGGTGCAGCTTCAAAACCCGCCGCTGCAATTTCCTTCACCGTGGCCAGCGTCTTGTCACGCGTGGCGCCGCCAGCGCCATAGGTGACGCTGAAAAACTCAGGCTGCACAACAGCCAGGTCTTGCACCACGGTTTTCAGCTTTTCAGCGCCGACGGGGGTGTTGGGTGGGAAGAACTCGAAGCTGATAGGGGTGGGATGCATGGCACGGTCTCGCGAAAGGCTGCGGCCCCAAGGGACGCAGCATCACGCCAACCCTGGATCACCACAATGGGCAAATAGATGGCCCCGCGCACCGCGCGGTGGCCACCTTCCAGCAGCCGCCGCGGAACCGGCTTTGCCGGGCCGCCAGCGGCCGCCCCCCTGGGGGGCGGCGGCGAAGCCGCTCCGGGGGGGGGTAGTCAGTACCTGTAACTGTCAGCCTTGTACGGCCCTGCCTTGCTGACGCCGATGTACGCCGCTTGGGCGTCGCTCAGCTCGGTCAACATCGCGCCCACCTTCTTCAGGTGCAGGCGCGCCACCTTCTCGTCCAGGTGCTTGGGCAACACGTAAACCTTGCCGTTTTCGTAGCGCTCGGTGTGTTGGAACAGTTCGATCTGCGCAATCGTCTGGTTGGCAAACGAAGCGCTCATCACGAAGCTGGGGTGGCCGGTGCCGCAGCCCAGGTTCACCAGGCGGCCCTTGGCCAGCATGATGATCTTCTTGCCATCGGGGAACACCACGTGGTCGACCTGTGGCTTGATCTCGTCCCAGGTGCAATCGGCCAGCGCAGCGACGTCAATCTCGTTGTCGAAGTGGCCGATGTTGCAGACGATGGCCTCGTCCTTCATCGCTTCCATGTGCTTGCGCGTGATAACGCTCAGGTTGCCGGTGGCCGACACGAAGATGTCGGCCTTGTCGGCGGCATATTCCATGGTCACGATCTTGTAGCCCTCCATCGCGGCTTGCAGCGCGTTGATAGGGTCAATTTCGGTCACCCACACCTGCGCCGACAGTGCACGCAGGGCTTGGGCGCTGCCCTTGCCCACGTCACCGTACCCGGCGACCACGGCCACCTTGCCGGCGATCATCACGTCGGTGGCGCGCTTGATGGCGTCGACCAACGACTCGCGGCAGCCGTACAGGTTGTCGAACTTGCTCTTTGTGACGCTGTCGTTGACGTTGATGGCACGGAACATCAGGTTGCCCTTGGCCGACATCTCGTTCAGACGGTGCACACCGGTGGTGGTTTCCTCAGTCACGCCAATGATCTGCGCGCCCTTGCGGCTGTACCAGGTGGGGTCGACGGCCAGCTTGGCCTTGATGGTGGCATAGAGAACGGTTTCCTCTTCGCTGCCGGGGTGGGCCAGCACGCTGATGTCGGTCTCGGCTTTTTTGCCCAGGTGCATCAGCAGCGTGGCGTCACCACCGTCGTCCAAGATCATGTTCGGACCTTCGTGCATGTCGCCCGAAGCGCCAGGGGCGCTTCCTGGCTTGCCCGCGCCAAACTCGAAGATGCGGTGTGTGTAGTCCCAGTAGTCGGTGAGGTTTTCGCCCTTGTAGGCAAACACCGGCGTGCCCTTGACCACCAGCGCAGCGGCGGCGTGGTCTTGGGTGCTGTAGATGTTGCAGCTGGCCCAGCGCACGTCGGCGCCCAGGGCTTGCAGTGTTTCGACCAGCACGGCGGTCTGGATCGTCATGTGCAGGCTGCCGGTGATGCGCGCGCCGCGCAGCGGGCGGACGGCGGCAAACTCTTCACGGAT
>JANNMQ010000924.1:0-4960 GCA_031398045.1 Rubrivivax sp. | reverse complement strand
GGCCCCGGGTGAGGCCAGCACCTTCCCGCCGCCGCTGCTGCCGGCGGCGCCCACGCTGGCGCACTACCAGGCGCTGTTTAGCACCCAAGGTTTAGGCCGCCAGGCACTGAACAGCCTGCTGGTCAGCGTGGCCGCCACCCTGTTGTCGCTGGCCTTCACGCTGACCGCGGGTTACGCGTTTGCCAAGCTGAAATTTGCCGGCCGTGAACGCATCTTTCGCATCTTGCTGGGTGCGATGGTGATACCGGGGCAAGTGGCGATGCTGCCGCTGTTCCTGATGCTCAAGCACATGGGCTTGGTCAACACCTTTGCTGGCGCCCTGGTGCCCTGGCTGGCCAGCGTGTTCGGCATCTTCCTGGTGCGCCAATACGCACAAAGCCTGCCCGAAGACCTGCTGGAAGCGGCGCGGCTGGACGGTGCCAGCGAAGGGCAGATCTTCTGGCGCATCGTGCTGCCCTTGCTGAAGCCCATCGTTGTGACGCTGGCGGTGCTGGTGTTTCTGGGCTCTTGGAACGACTTCATGTGGCCGCTGATCGTATTGACCGACCGCGACCTGCAAACACTGCCGGTGGCGCTGGCCGGGTTGAGCCGTGAACATGTGCAAGACACCGAACTGATGATGGCGGGGTCGGTGCTGACCGTGCTGCCGGTGCTGCTGCTGTTTTTGGTGCTGCAGCGGCATTACATGAAGGGTCTGATGATGGGCGGCGTGAAGTGAAGCTGCAGCCCGGTTTTGTCTTGGTGCTGCTGTGGTTGCTGAGTGCAGCGCTGGGTGGCGCGCAAGCGGCACTGCGCAGCGTGGTGTTGGACGACTTCCGCGACGCCACGGCCTGGAAAGCCACCGCCTCAGACCAGGTGCAGGCCAGCCTGCGGCGCGACAGCGACGGCAGCCTGTGCCTGGACTACAACTTTGCCGGCGTTTCCGGCTATGCGGTGATGCGGCGCGAACTGCCGATGCAATGGCCGCAGCATTTCAACCTGCTTGCGCGCCTGAAGGCCAGCGGCGCGGTGAACGACTTCCAGTTCAAGCTGTTGGACAGCAGCGGCGACAACGTGTGGTGGGTGAACCGGCCCAACGCAGGTTTGCCGGCTGCGCAGGGCGATGTGTTGATACGGCAGCGCCACATCAGCTTTGCCTGGGGCCCCAGCACCGACCGCAGCCTGCAAAAGACCCGGTATGTGGAATTTGTGGTGGCGGCCGGTCGACAAGGCGGCCAGGGCGCCTTGTGCCTGTCGCGCCTGAGCCTGACCGAGCGGCATCCACCGCCGGCGGTGTGGCCTGAACCCACTGCGCGCCACCGTACAGCAGGCCTGGATCTGGATTTTGGTCTAGCGCGCGAATTCAACGGCATCACGCTGCAGTGGCCTGCGCGTGCTCGGGGTTTGAACTACGACGTGCTGGCATCAGATGACGGCCGTGTCTGGCGCATGCTGCGCAAGGTGCGCGGCAGCGACGGCGGACTGGATGCGCTGTTCCTGCCCGAAAGCGAAACCCGCCACTTGCGGGTGCGTTGGCGTCAGCACGTTCACGGCAGCGCGGCGCGGCCGCAGGTGCTGCTGCAGTCGGCAACGCAGTGGCCGACGCTGAACGCTGCGGTCGCCACGTTGGCGGCCGACGCGCCGCCCGGCGACCTTCCGCGGGCCTTTGTAGGCCAGCAGAACTACTGGACGCTGGTGGGCGTGGATGGTGGCGGCGAGCGCTCAGCCTTGATCAGCGAAGACGGCGCGCTGGAAGTGGGGCGGGGCGGCTACAGCCTGGAACCCAGCATCCAGCTGGCCAGCGGCCAGCGCATCAGCTGGGCGCAGGTGCAGGCCCGCCACAGTTTGCGTGAGGGCCACCTGCCGCTACCGTCGGTGCACTGGCAACACGCGGCTGTGCACCTGCAGGTGGAAGCAGCGGCCGACGGCCCGCGCAGCGCGCCGCAGCTGCTGGCGCGGTACACCCTGCACAACCCGACGCCACAGAGCCAGCGCTACACGTTGCTGCTGGCGCTGCGGCCCTGGCAGGTGAACCCGCCGCAGCAGTTTTTGTCCACGCCCGGCGGCACGCGACCCATCGAAGCGCTGCGCTGGGACGGGCAGGCCCTGGTGGTGGACGGTGCGCCGGGCCCCGTTTTCACGCAGCTCCCCGCACGGGTCACGGCAGTACCGCTGGATGCTGGCTTGGGGCTGGCCGCGCTGCAGGCAGCGCCCGTTTTGCGCCATCTGCACGACCCGCAACAGCATGCGTCGGCGCTGCTGCAGTTTGAGATTGGCTTGGCGCCGGGTGCCATGCACACCGTGGGCCTGGTGGCGCCATTGGGCGCAGCAGTCACCGCAGCCAGCGCTGCAGAACTGAACACCCGCATCGAAGCGGTGGCCGCCCATTGGCGGCAACGGTTGAACCGCGTCAGCCTGCAGTTGCCGCCATCGGCCCAGCACATCGGCCACACGCTGCGCAGCGCGCTGGCGCAGATGCTGATGTCACGCGACGGCGCTGCATTGCGCCCCGGCACCCGCAGCTACGCACGCACCTGGGTGCGCGACGGCGCCATGATGGTGGCCGGCCTGGTGCGGCTGGGTGAGCTGGACGCGGCGCGCGAATTCACCGACTGGTTTGCGCCCCACATCTTTGCTTCGGGCAAGGTGCCCTGTTGTGTGGACGAACGCGGCGCCGACCCTGTGGTGGAAAACGACAGCCACGGCCAGTACCTGTTTTCGGTGGCCGAGGTGATGCGCCACGGCGGTGACCGCGCTTTTTTGCTGCGCCACTGGCCGCACGTGCAGCGTGTGGTGGCGTGGATGGAAGCGCTGCGCCAAAGCGAACGCAGGGCCAGCAACCAGACACCGGCGCGTGCACACCTGTTTGGCCTGATGCCCCCGTCCATCAGCCACGAAGGTTATGCAGACAAGCCGGCCTATTCCAACTGGGACAATTTCTGGTCGCTGCGTGGCTACAAGGACGCCGTGATGCTGGCGCGCTTGATGGGCGACGAAACCAGCGCCCAGCAGTGGGCCACTTCGCGCGACAGTTTTGAAGCTGAGCTGGCGGCGTCAGTGGTTGCCACCGCCAAGCACCACGGCATCAACTTTGTGGCCGGTGCTGCCGACAGGGGCGACTTCGATGCCACGTCCACCACGATGGCGTTGAACCCGGCACAGGCCGTGCTGCCGCCCATACTGCTGCGCACCACCTTTGAACGTTATTGGCAAGAGATGAGCCAGCGCGCCGACGACCTGCACAGCGGCCACAAACGCTACAAAGACTACACACCCTACGAACTGCGCAACGTGGGCGCGCTGGCGCAACTGGGCTGGCCCGAACGGGCCCACTTCATGCTGGACTTTTTTTTCAAGGACCAGCGCCCCGCAGGCTGGAACCAGTGGGCCGAGGTGGTGCTGCCCGATGCGCGCGAACCGCGCTTTCTGGGTGACATGCCACATGCCTGGGTGTCGTCGGACTACATCCGCAGCGTGCTGGATTTGTTTGTGCTGGAAGACGAGAGAGAAGCCGCGCTGGTCATCGGTGCGGGCTTGCGCAGCAGCTGGCTGAACGAAAGCGACCTGGCGCTGCGGGGCTTGTCCACACCCTATGGCCAGCTGGACTGGAGCTTGCAGCGCACCGCAGCGGGCTGGACGTTTTCTGTGCCACTGGCGCTGCAGAGCTTGCACGGCGGCATGCGCCTGTTGTGGCCCGAGGGCCTGGCCTTGCCGCGCGCCACGCACCAGAGTCAAACCTTGTCTTGGCAGGGCCGTGAACTGCGTTTGCCCGCACCCCCCTTCGCCGTGGAATTGAGCCGGCCATCAGGCCCATGAAGTGGCCTGTTCTGAAACCCGCATGAACACCCGATGACGACCTTACGACCGCCCGCACCCTTGCAGCTGCACAACGCCACTGGGCTGCGTTTTGAGTGTTGGCCGCACGGTGCACCCGGCCGCTGTTTTGGCCACGGTGTGGTGCTGAACCAGCACCCGGCGTCGCTGTTTGAGGCCGGCGGCACGCAGCTGTGGTTGCGCCTGCACACGGGTGACGGTGCCGTGCAGGCAGTGCCACTGCTGGGCCCGCTGTCGCCGCTGCTGCCGCAGGCCCAGGCAGGGCAGGGCGTTGGTGCACAGTGGTCGGCAGCTGGCAGTTGGCAAGGTTTGACGCTGCAGCTGAAGCTGCAGTTGGCGGCCGACAGCACGGCCTGGTTCTGGCATCTGGCGGTTTTGAATGGCGCGTGCCAGGGGCAACAGTTCGATGTGATTTTTGTGCAGGACGTGGCGCTGGCGCCCTATGGCGCGGTGCGGCTGAACGAGTACTACGTCAGCCACTACATCGACCTGACGCCCCTGCAGCACACGCAGCACGGCTGCATGGTGGCCGCGCGTCAAAACCTGGCGGTGGACGGGCGCCACCCGTGGCTGCTGGTGGGTGCTCTGCGGCGTGGGGTGGCTTTTGCCACCGACGCGTTGCAGGTGCTGGGGCTGGGTGTGCGGGCCGGCGGCTTGCCGGCGGGCGTGCAGCACGGGTTGCCGAGCCGACGGCTACAGCATGAACATGCGCTGATGGCGGTGCAAGACCAGGGCCGGATGTTGGCGCCGGGCGCAGCCGCCACCGTGGGCTTCTTTGCGCATCTGCTGGCTGACCACGCAGCGGCCACATCAGCCAGGGATCTGGAGCATGCCGACGCGGCGCTGGCTCTGCCGGAGGCGCTGCCGCCGTGGCCAACGGCAGCGGTGGCATCGCTGTCAGCGCACCCAGCGGTCCCGCCAGTGAGCACCGATCAGCAGGCTGAAGCAACGCACACACCGCCATCGCCGTCACCGTCGCGGTCGTTGTTTTCCCAGGCGTCGCTGCTGCCCACGCTGGACCTGACAGGCCCTGAGCTGCAGCAGCACTTTGCAAGCCCCCGACGCCACGAAGAATTTGAAGGTGGCAGCCTGTTGTCGTTTTACTGCGGGCCGCACACACACGTGGTGCTGCGGGCCAAGGAGCTGC
>JANNMQ010000915.1:0-5290 GCA_031398045.1 Rubrivivax sp. | reverse complement strand
GGCCCCGGGTTGGGCGGCACGGCGTGCATCAGGTAGCTGGGAAACAGCACCAGGTCACCGGGCTCGGGCTGTGGGCTGATCCACTTGTCGGCGTTGTAGGGGCCCATGGTGCTGCCCTGGTGGTCATTGCGAAAAGTGAAGTCGGTGCCGCCTGGCGACTTCATGAACACGGTACGCGAATCGGGGTGTGTGGGTGTCAGGTAGATCACGCCGGATATGAAACTGTTGGCATGGTTGTGCATGGCCTGGCGGCCGCCGGTGTCCATCAGATTCACCCACATCTCTTTCACCGACCAACCCAGTGGCTGACCAAACAACAGTGCACCAAACTCCACCAGGTGCGGTGTCAGCTGCGTGGCCAGTTGCACCAGCAAGGGGCTGTCGCTGGGTTTCAGCATCGTCGTGTGCGACAAGTTGCTGGACGAGTTGTTGTCGTTCCAGGCCTGGCTGCTGAAGTGCGCCACCAAACCCGACAGCAAAGCACTGCTCACCGCGCCTGGTGCGCGCAGGAACGGTGTGGGAAAAAGACCAAAAACTTCAGCCATGAAACTGGGTCGCGGGTGCGGCCCGCGACGCCTGTCAACTACGGCGACATCAATTGCGGCGGCGGGTGGCCAGCAAAGCGCCAAGCGCCAGGCCCACCAGCAACACGCTGGTGGGTTCGGGCACGACGCTGATATTGTCAAAAGCAGCTGCTTGTGCACCGACGCCAAAAGTAAGGGACTGCGCGGTTTGGCTCAGCTTGGCGGCCAGAAAATTCCAGTTGCAATAAGCCGTGCTGGTGCAGCCGGTGGTGGCGTTTGCGGCCAGGTTAAATGAAGTTATCAGGTTGCCCGTGCCATCGATGCCAGACCACACCTGCACAGCGCCGGCCGCCGCATCGGCCGACGAATAAAAGAAGCTCAATTCGTTGAAGCCCGCAGCCACGTTCATCGCCGCATCGGGCACGGTCAGGCCGCTGACAAACATCACACCCACGGGGCTGGGCGCGTTGCTAAAGTAAGGCCCCAGCGCGTCATTCACCAGTCCTTGGGCATCGGGTCTGAAATTGACGCCGACGGCCGCATAGGTGGCGCCAATGGACTCAAAGCCATTCACACCTTCAAAGTCGATGGTGGTGACCCCTGCCAACGCGGGCATGGCAAAAGCGGCCGCAGTGGCCAAGGCATACAGTTTCATTCGATTCTCCGTGGGGTGTGAGGTGGGGCACCGGTTCGGCGGTGCGCCTGCGCTGGGGATGCAGCGTCTTGATGGCCTGTGGAGTCTCTGGGCCGATTGCGACAGTGCCGTGACAGGCCAGCTTCGACCCCTCGAATGCGGGGTGGGTGCGCCAGCGTCACAGCACTGTCACTGTTGCGCGCCAACCTTCAGTGCAATGACAAAGCTCACCACCCGAAGACAGCTGCTGCAAACAACGCTGGCGGCCAGCGCCCTGTGGGTGATGCCGCGCGCCCAGGCCTGTGAATATTTTTCGCCCACCCTTCGTGTCACCCATCCGTGGACCAGAGCGACGCCGGCTGGTGCCGCTTTTGCCATGTTGGGCATGCGCTTTGACGAAGTGACTGAGGACGAAGAGCTGCTGGACGTGCAAACACCGGTGGCTGAAGCCGTTGTGTATGTGGCAGGGTCTGGTGCGCACGGACGCGCTGGCGCCGCCGCACACGCAGCGCCTTTTGTTCGGCTGCCTCTGCCCATTCCAGCGGGCCGCGAAACCGTGCTGGGACAGGTCGCCGTGGGAGAAAGCGGACCGCACTTGCGCTTGCTGCGGCTGACCCAAGACCTCGAAATCGGCCGCAGCTACCCTTTGCGGCTGGTGTTCAAACAGGGCGGCACCGTGAAGGCGCTGCTCAGCGTGGACCACGCCCGTTTCTTTTGACAGAGGTGCCTGACAGCCCCGGCGACCAGCACCCACTGACAGCCCTAACTGAACACTTTCAACGACACACCGTTTTTACCCGTGCACAGCAAAGCGCATTGGCACACCACACCCCCAGGAGCAGACAGTCATGAAACCTTTCTTTAACAAAAGCCCGCTTGCGCTGGCAGCCATTGCCGCGCTCAGCGCGCTGGCGCTGAGCAACACGCCCGACGTCGCCGTGGCCGCCAAGGTGGCGGGCAAATATGCCGCCGGCGACTTTCACAACCACAGCACCTGCTCGGATGGTTCCATCTCGATGCAAAAGCTGGTGAAGAAGTCGACCGACAAAACCGACACACCGTGGGGCCTTGACTGGTTTGTGCAAGCGGGCCACGGCGGCACGGGCAGCCGCAACTGCACCCTGGCCGAAGACGCCAGCCTGGCCACCCCCGCCTATCCGGTGGTGACAAACTCCGGCGGTTCCATCCTGGGCCCCGCCACCACGTGGCAAAACAGCATTCCCGCCATCCAGCCCAAAGGTGCGGTTTCAGGCACGCCTCCGGCACAAAATATGTGGCGCTGGCAGGCCTTGCAAGAGTTCCAGTACCCGATCACCGAATACCTGAATGCCTACCTGAACAAGCCCGTTTTCCTGGGTCTGGAATCGGTGGTGGCCGGGCACGAGCACACGTCGATGGCGGTGTTGACCGGCCAGATACCGCTGTCGCTGGACAACGCGTTGCTGCCCACCACACCCGGCTACACGGCGCTGGGCAATGCCGATGCGCTGGCCAAGTGGACCTACTGTTTCGACCGCAACACCTCTGACACCAGCCGTGGCAACACCACCACGACCAGTGGTGTCGGCAATAACTGGGATTGTTCCGTGCCTGGCAGCCTGAACAGTGGCGACCCCAGCTGGAACATCGCCGCCGCCAAGCTGGTGCCGGCTGGCGGCAACGGCACCGGCAACCGCGGCCACAACAAAACGGTGGAAGCCGTGAAGTGGATGGCCGCTTTCCACCCCGACACCAGCTACTACGTGCCGGCGCACCTGGAACGTGCCGGCCCGTTCAACCCCAACGGCAACAACGGCTTCAACGTCGAACATCTTCGCAACCTGAACAACGCCGGCCCGCGCATCGCTTTCGGCATGGAGACCCAGCCGGGCCACGGTGCTTCTTCTGAGCGGGGTGAATACTTCCCGGCGCGCAACAACATCGGCGGTGTGTTGGTCGACTCGGTTGGCGGCACCACCTATGGCGGCACCGGTGTCTACGGCGCGCAAGTCGGTGGCGTGTGGGACGCGCTGCTGGGTGAGGGCCGCAACTGGTGGTTCTTTGCTTCTTCAGACTGGCACAACCGCGGCAGCTTCGGCCCCGATGACCGCCGCACCACGCAAGACTTCTACCCGGGTGAATACCAGCGTAACTACACCATGGTACGCAACGGTGGCGACCCCAAGTTGCGTGGCCAGACCATCGTCGACGGCTTGCGCACGGGCAACACCTACGTGTCCTCGGGCCAGCTGATCGACCGCCTGGCATTTGTGGCCTGTGAGTCTTACCGTGGGCCGGCTGGCCGCAGCAATGCAGCCGTTGAAGCGCTGGCCGTCACGGCGGCGTTGAACCACACCGACGTGGACGTGGCCGGCTGCGCCACCATGGGCGAAAAGCTGGTGGTGCGCCCAGGCTCTGACATCGTGGTGTCTATCGTTGTGCGTGACCCGTCGGGCAGCAACTACGCGCCCTACACCTTCCCCAATCCGTCACTGCTGCAAGTGGGCATCAACCAGCCGTTGAATGCACCGGTGCTGGACCACATCGACGTGATCCGCGGCCTGGTCACCGGCTACAAGCAGCCCGGTGCTGCCGACTACGCCGGTGAATGGCCGCGCACCTGGCTGGCCAACCCCGATATGGGCACCGTGCCGGCGGCGGCCAAGAACACCACGGCGGCCTTGTTGCGCACCTTCAATGCCAGCAACTGGACGGTGGTGAACGGCAACACCGAGTACAAGAAGATGACGTTCCGCATTCCGGCCGTCACCGCTTCGCAGTATGTGCGCTTGCGCGGCACCAACCTGCCCGCCAGTGTGCCTTTTGAAACCGACGCCAGCGGCAACCCCCTGGCCGACGTGCACACCAACGCCACCACCACCACGGCCACCAACGTGGGCACCTTGAAGATGCCTTGCACCACGGTGGGCACCAACCTGCCCGCCAACGGCGCGAACTTCACCGGTACCAACATCAACGGCTGTCCTGACCACTTGCCCAACATCGCCGGTGTGAAGTACGTGGCCTACGACGTGGCGGCGTGGGCCGACCTGTGGTTCTACGGCAATCCGATCTACATCCAGGTGGGTGGATCGACCATGGTGGCTGGCGTTCGCTGAACCTGCAGTTGAGTTTGGAGCTTAGCGCCGCGTTACCGCGCGGCGTTTTTTTGCTTTTCTGAACTGACTTTGTGAACAGACGTTGTGAACCGACCCAGAGAATGAATCGCCATGTCCGAACAGACCCAAACGCTACCCTTGAAAACGCCCGCTTCCGAGCCCTTACCCCCCACAGCATCCACAGCCAACTCCAGGTCGACCAGCGCGCCCCGCCCCGGCCTGCTGCAACGTGCACCTTGGTTGCGTGAGCCCCTGCTGCATTTCCTGTTGATCGGCGCGCTGCTGTTTGGTGTTGATTTTCTGGTGTCGGGCCGCGAAGATGACCCCAGCGTCATCGTCATCAGCCCGGCCGTGCAGGAAGAGGCGCGCCAGCTCTTCAAGGGCTCACGCGGCCGCGAACCCAATGCCGCTGAATGGGCTGCACTGCGCAGCACCTGGCTGGACAACGAAGTGCTGTACCGTGAAGGCCTGGCGCTGCAGGTGGACCGCGGCGACACGGCCATCCGCGAACGTGTGATCTTCAAGGCCTTGAGCGTGGTGGACGCGAATGTGCAGCGCCCCCCCGTCAGCGAAGAAGCGCTGCGTGTGTGGTTTGAAAAGAACCGCGCCAAGTACGACGAGCCGGCGCGTCTGGACTTTCAGGAAGCCGTGCTGGCGGGTGACAACAGCGAGTCTGCCGTGCATGCTTTTGTGGAGCAATTGAACAAGGGTGCTGGTGGCGACCTCAGCGCAGGCTTGCGCGTGTTCAAGAGCCGTCCGCAGCCCACGGTGGTGCAAAGCTACGGTGCCGAATTTGCGCAAACTTTGCAGGCCGCAACACCCGGTGAATGGCGAGCCCTGAACACCCGCGAAGGCTGGCGAGCGATGCGGCTGGACAGCCTCACGACCGCCAAGCCCGCCAACTTTGCCACCCTGAGCAACGTGGTGCTGCAAGACTGGACCGATGCGGTGATGTCTGAGCAGCGCACGCAGGCGGTGCGTGCACTGGCCGCCAAGTACACCATCCGCGACGAAACGCAGCAACCATGAGTGTC
>JANNMQ010000910.1:0-7662 GCA_031398045.1 Rubrivivax sp. | reverse complement strand
GCTGATGGATTGCCGCACTAGGGTTGCGCATCTATCAAAAGCATCATAGAATACAAGGCTTGAGAGGATTGGCAGCGATGTCGATTTAAACTGCATGAAGTAGGTGTTGAGTAGTATGTAGACGACTTGATGCCAAGCATCATCGTTTGTGAAACATGCGGGATTAGCTCAGTTGGTAGAGCGATACCTTGCCAAGGTATAGGTCGAGAGTTCGAGTCTCTTATCCCGCTCCAAACTTAAAAGACAGGGAAGCTTCGGCTTCCCTTCATTTTGGCTGAAAATAGCGATTGCCCAATTGGTCGCGGCGCGATAGCAAAGCGGTTATGCAACGGATTGCAAATCCGTCTAGCCCGGTTCGACTCCGGGTCGCGCCTCCAAAAAACCGTTTGCGGAAACGACGCTCATCCGTAGGGCCCCACAGGGCCCTTTTTTGTGTGCCGCTGGCTGTGGTCGGGCGAGCGCTGATAATGCGGCGCACCCGCTGGCCCGGGTGGCGAAATTGGTAGACGCAGCGGACTTAAAATCCGCAGCCCCGAACAAGGGCGTACGGGTTCGATTCCCGTCCCGGGCACCACACGCACTCGCCCCCGCGGCCGCGCACAACCGCCGATCTGTCGCTCTCCACCAAAGGCTGCCTGCCATGGCCCTGTTCGCCCAGGATTCGCTGAACGACGGCGTCAAAAAGCGCGAAGTGCTGGGCTGGGCGATGTACGACTTCGCCAACTCGGGTTACACCACGGTGGTGCTGACGGCGGTGTTCAACGCCTACTTTGTGGCTGTGGTGGCGCAAGGTGCCGATTGGGGCACGCTGGTGTGGACGCTGGCGCTGGGTGCATCCAATGCCCTGGTGATGCTCACCATGCCGCTGCTGGGTGCCTATGCCGATGCACGGGCTGCCAAAAAGCGTGTGCTGGCCGTGGCCACAACAGGCTGTGTGTTGGCCACTGCAGCGCTGGCATGGGTGGGTGCGGGCGACGTGACCCTGGCGGTGGCTGCTGTGGTGTTGTCCAACCTGTGTTATTCGTGGGGCGAATCGATGACGGCCGCCTTTTTGCCCGAACTCGCGCGGCGCGAAGCGATGGGTCGTGTCTCGGGTTGGGGCTGGAGCTTCGGTTATTTCGGCGGCATGCTCACCCTCGGCCTTAGCCTGGCTTATGTGCTGTGGGCACAAGGCCAGGGTTTGCCGGCCACCCACTTTGTGCCCGTCAGCATGCTGATCACGGCAGTGGTGTACGCCCTCGCGTCACTGGCCACCTTCACGCTGCTGCGCGAGCGTGCGCAACCGCAGCCGCTGACTCAGGGGAGTCAGGGGCATCAGGGGCACACGGGCGTCGGCTTCGCCTTCCAGCGGCTGCGCCAGACCTGGAACCTGGCCCGTCGCTACGAAGACTTTGTGTGGTTGCTGGCCTGTGCACTTTTTTATCAGGCGGGCATTTCAGTGGTCATTGCGTTGGCCGCCGTTTATGCCGAACAGGTGCTGGGCTTCAAGCAGACGCAGACCATGATGTTGGTGTTTCTGGTGAATATCGCGTCGGCCATTGGCGCGTTCGGGTTTGGCTATTTGCAAGACCGAATCGGTCACCGGCCGGCGCTGGCCATCACGCTGTGGGGATGGGTGCTGATGACGGTGATGGCGGTTCTGGCCACCACGCCTGGGCTGTTCTGGGCCGCCGCCGTGCTGGCCGGTTTGTGCATGGGCAGCAGTCAGTCGGCGGGTCGCGCTTTGGCAGCCTTGTTTGCGCCACCGGCACAAGCCGCTGAATTTTTTGGCCTGTGGACTTTTGCGGTGCGCCTATCGGCCATTTTGGGCCCGGTGACCTACGGCCTGGTGACCTGGCTGACCGCGGGCAATCACCGCATCGCCATACTCAGCACGGGCGTATTTTTTCTGGTCGGACTGGTGTTGCTCAGGCGCATTGATGTCGCCCGAGGTTCGCGGGCGGCCCATCCACCAGGGGGGCCTGAGAAGGTCACCTAAAATAGTACGACCGTTCTATTTTTGCCTTTGCATCGCGTACGACCGCAGATCCGGACCCTAGAATCACCGAAGTTTGTAGATCTCAACTCAGCGCAGGAGCGTCGTTCATGAAGGTGCTGGTCCCCGTCAAGCGGGTTGTTGATTACAACGTCAAGGTGCGGGTCAAGAGTGATGGCACGGGCGTGGACATTGCCAATGTCAAGATGAGCATGAACCCCTTTGACGAGATCGCCGTCGAAGAGGCGGTGCGCCTGAGAGAAAAGGGCGTGGTCACCGAGGTCATCGCCGTTTCTTGCGGCGTCACGCAGTGCCAGGAAACGCTGCGCACCGCGATGGCCATCGGTGCCGACCGCGCCATTTTGGTGGAATGCGCCGATGAACTGCAGCCCCTGGCCGTGGCCAAGCTGCTGAAGGCGCTGGTCGACAAAGAACAGCCGGGCCTGGTGATACTGGGTAAACAAGCCATCGACGACGACTGCAACCAGACCGGTCAGATGTTGGCCGCGCTGGCTGGTTTGCCTCAGGCCACGTTTGCTTCCAAGGTGGAAGTGGCCGAAGGTTTTGCGTCGGTTACGCGAGAGGTGGACGGTGGCTGCGAAACGCTGAAGGTGAAATTGCCGGCCGTGGTGACCACCGACCTGCGCCTGAATGAGCCGCGTTATGTGACGCTGCCCAACATCATGAAGGCCAAGAAAAAACAGCTCGATGTTTACAAGCCGGCTGACCTGGGCGTGGACGTGGCGCCGCGCATCAAGACCTTGAAGGTGAGTGAGCCCCCCAAACGCGGCGCCGGCATCAAGGTGCCTGACGTGGCAACTTTGGTCAGCAAACTCAAGAACGAAGCGAAGGTGATCTGAGATGGCTGCTTTGGTAGTTGCTGAACATGACAACCTGTCCGTCAGGGGTGCCACTCTGAACACCGTTACCGCTGCGCTGGCCTGCGATGGTGATGTGCATGTGTTGATTGCCGGTGCTGGTGCAGCGGCCGCCGCACAGGCTGCTGCGCAGATTGCGGGCGTGGCCAAGGTGTTGCACGCCGATGCACCGGGCTTGAACCATGGCTTGGCCGAAAACGTTGCCGCTCAGGTGCTGGCCATCGTTGGCAACGACGCTGTGCGCTACACCCATATCCTGTTTCCGGCCACCGCCAGTGGCAAGAACGTGGCGCCACGTGTGGCGGCCCTGCTCGATGTGGCGCAGATCAGTGATGCCACCAAGGTGTTGTCTGCAGACACGTTTGAACGCCCTATCTATGCCGGAAACGCCATTGCCACGGTGCAAAGCCTGGACGCGACGAAGGTGATCACGGTGCGTACCACGGGCTTCGATCCTGCGGCCTCCACCGGCGGCAACGCTGCCGTTGAGGTTTTGGCTGCCGTGGCCGATTCAGGCAGCTCCACATTCATGGGCAGCGAGATCGCCAAGAGCGACCGGCCAGAACTGACTGCGGCCAAAATCATAGTCAGTGGTGGACGCGCGTTAGGCAGCAGCGAAAAGTTTGCTGAAGTGCTGACCCCGCTGGCTGACAAACTGGGCGCTGCCTTGGGTGCCAGCCGTGCTGCGGTGGACGCTGGCTACGCCCCCAACGACTGGCAAGTGGGCCAGACTGGCAAGATCGTGGCGCCGCAGTTGTACGTGGCCTGCGGCATCAGCGGCGCCATTCAGCATCTGGCGGGCATGAAGGACAGCAAGGTCATCGTGGCCATCAACAAAGACCCGGAAGCGCCCATCTTCAGCGTGGCCGACTACGGACTGGAAGCCGACCTGTTCACGGCCGTGCCCGAGCTGATCAACAGCCTTTAAAACGGTCGGTTGATCCGGCGCAGCAGTCGGCGCACAAACCAGGGCGCCCTTCGCGGCGCTCTTTTTTCTTTTTGGAGACCTCAACGATGACTTACCGCGCACCGGTGAAAGACATGCTCTTTGTGATGAAAGAGCTGGCGGGCCTGGAGGCTGTAGCGGCCCTGCCGGGCTTTGAAGAAGCGGGCCTGGACACCGCACAGGCTGTGCTGGAAGAAAGTGCCAAGTTCACCGAAACCGTGCTGGCGCCATTGAACTGGGAGGGCGACAAAAACCCGTCGTCGTTCAGCAACGGCGTGGTCACCACCACACCCGGCTTCAAAGAAGCGTTCAAGCAGTTCGGGCAGGGCGGCTGGCAGGCGCTGCAGCATCCGCCGGCCCATGGCGGCCAGGGGCTGCCCAAGTTGATACACAGTGCGTGTTCGGAGATGTTGAACAGCGCCAACATGAGTTTTGCGCTGTGCCCACTGCTGACCGACGGCGCGGTGGAAGCGCTGTTGACTGCCGGGTCGCCTGAACAGCAGGCCACCTACTTGCCCAAGATGGTCGACGGCACGTGGACGGGCTCGATGAACCTGACCGAGCCGCAGGCGGGCAGCGACCTGGCTGCGGTGCGCACCCGTGCACAGCCGCAGCCTGATGGCAGCTACCGCCTCTTCGGCACCAAGATCTACATCACCTACGGCGAACACGACATGGCGGACAACATCGTCCACCTGGTGCTGGCGCGCGTGGCAGGTGCACCGCAGGGCGTGAAAGGAATTTCGCTGTTTGTGTGCCCGAAGTTCCTGGTCAACGCCGATGGTTCCTTGGGTGCACGCAATGACGTGCACTGCGTCAGCATCGAACACAAACTGGGCATCAAGGCCAGCCCCACAGCGGTGCTGCAGTATGGCGACGGCATCTCCAAGCCAGGTGGTGCGGCCGGTGCCATTGGCACCCTGGTGGGGCAGGAAAACCGCGGCCTGGAATACATGTTCATCATGATGAACGCGGCGCGTTTTGGTGTGGGCGTACAGGGCATTGCGCTGGCTGAACGCGCTTACCAGAAGGCCGTGCAATACGCCCGTGACCGGGTGCAGAGCCGGCCCGTGGACGGGTCACTGGCAACCGCCGGCGCCATCATCCACCACCCTGACGTGCGGCGCATGCTGATGACGATGCGTGCGCTGACCGAAGGCTGCCGCGCCATGGCGCTGGTAGGCGCAGCGGCCTACGACGCAGCGCACGCGCACCCTGACGCTGAGACTCGCCAACAGAACCAGGCGTTTTATGAGTTTTTGGTGCCCTTGATCAAAGGCCTGTCCACCGAGATGAGTCTGGATGTGGCCAGCTTGGGGGTGCAGGTGCATGGCGGCATGGGCTTCATCGAAGAGACGGGCGCTGCACAGTACTTGCGTGACGCCAAGATCTTGACCATCTACGAAGGCACCACGGCCATCCAGGCCAACGACCTGGTGGGTCGCAAAACCGTGCGTGATGGGGGCCAGGTGGCGCGCGGCATCGCGCTTCAGATCGAGGCCACCGAACAGCAACTGCGCCAGCGCGACAGCGTGGCCGGCCAGCGCATGGCGCAGCGCCTGGCTGCGGGCCGGCAGGCGTTGATCGACGCCATCGACTTCGTGGCCGGGCACACCAAAGCGCAACCCAATGCCGTGTTTGCCGGCAGCGTGCCTTACCTGATGTTGGCCGGCACGGTGGTGGCGGGCTGGCAAATGGCGCGTGCGCTGATGGCCGCTGAAGACCGGTTGGCGCAAGGCGAGGACGCTGCATTCATGGAAGCCAAGATTGCCACCGCCCGCTTCTATGGCGACCACATCCTGACCCGCGCTAAAGGCCTGCGTGACAGCATCGTGGAAGGCGCTGATGCCGTAACTGCCATGTCGCTGGAAAGTTTCTGATGCAGGGCCTGAACCGGCCGTTGGGGCTTCTCATGTTGATGGTTGTGGTCGGCTTGTCGGCCTGCAGCAGCATCGGGCTGGGTATCAGCATCCCGGTGGGTGGCATCGGCAGCATTGGTGTGGGTGTGGGCAGTGACGGCCGGGTCAACGGCGGGGTGACCGTAGGCCGGGGTGGTGTGAGTGTGGGCGTGGGCGGCACCGCCGATTTGCCGCGCAGAGCGCCTGTTCCCGCAGAGCCCGCAGCGTCGGCGGCCAAGCCATGAACGGTGTGCCTGGGAGTGCTGCGCGCCAGGTCATCGTCAACGCCACGCTGTTTGACAGCGTCAGTGGCACCTTGCAGCCGCACAGCACTCTGGTTATCGAAGGCGAGCGCATCGTCGCTGCCACACAAGAGCCTTTGCAGGTGGACGACGCGCTGCGCATCGACGCGCAGCACCGCGTGGTGGTGCCGGGTTTGATTGACGCCCATGTGCACGTGGTGGCTGCCAGCCATGACCTGGTGGGCCTGGCGCAACAGCCGCCTTCGTTGGTGGGGGCGCAGAGCAGCCAGATCATGCGGGGCATGTTGCGGCGGGGTTTCACCACCGTGCGGGACGCCGCGGGCGCCGACTTCGGCCTGCAGGAAGCGGTGGCCCGGGGGTTGTACGAAGGCCCGCGCCTGTTCATCGCCGGTTTTCCCATCAGTCAGACCGGTGGCCACGCCGACATGCGACCCAAGGGTGTGCGCACCACGGGCATGTTCTGCAGCTGTGCCGGCCTGGGCTTGATGGGAGCCATTGCCGACGGTGTGGGCGAGGTGCGGCGCGCTGTGCGCGAACAGGTGCGCACGGGTGCCAACCACATCAAGATCATGGCCGGCGGCGGCATCAGCAGCCCCACCGACCCGCTAGAAGGCACTCAGTTTTCGGTCGAAGAACTGCGTGCCGCGGTGGAAGAAGCCGAGGCTGCCAACCTGTATGCGCTGGCCCATGCCTATTCGCCGCGTGCGGTGTCGCGTGCGGTGCTGGCGGGTGTGCGCTCCATCGAACATGGCAACTTGATCGATGAAGCGACTGCGCGCTTGATGAAAAAGCATGGCACCTACTTCGTGCCGACCCTGGCCACCTACGCCGCCTTGTCGGCCGAAGGCCAGCGCCTGGGCTGGTCGGCCGAGATGCTGGAAAAACTGCGTAAGGTGCAAGACCGTGGCATTGAAGCCGTGCGCCTCTGTCAGGCTGAAGGGGTGCCGGTGGTTTTTGGCACCGACCTGCTGGGGCACATGCACAGCCAGCAAAACCAGGAATTTGTGTTGCGGTCGGCTGTACAAACGCCGGTGCAGGTGCTGCAAAGCGCCACCATCGTGGCCGCGCGCTTGATGCGCCAGGAAGCGCACATCGGCCACCTGCGGCCCGGTGCGTTTGCCGACCTGCTGGTGGTGGAAGGCGACCCCACGCAGGACGCAGCCTTGTTCACCCGGCCCGGGCACGCCATCAACCTGCTGATGCAGGCCGGGCGTGTGGTGATGCGGTGATTGAGAGCCAACAGCCGAACAGTGCGGTGAAGCTGCGCGGTAACCCGTTGCAGGAAAGCAAGCTGCGTCGTTGCACGGCACACGACTGAAAGTCTCTGCAATCGAGGGCTGTCGGGGTCTCGAAAGGCCTGTCCTTACACCCACCAGGGTCTGCAGCGATCTGTATATCCATCCAGTACATTACGGCTGAAGGGGCTGGCAGGACTTCTCTGCTCAGTCTTCCAAACCCCACAGGAACGTACGCTGGACACCCAACGCAAGCTCGCCATCCTGGCTGATGCGGCCAAGTACGACGCCTCGTGTGCATCCAGCGGCACCACCCGCCGTCACTCTGTGGGCGGGCGCGGCATCGGGTCCACCGAGGGCGCGGGCATCTGTCACAGCTACGCACCCGATGGCCGCTGCATCTCGTTGCTGAAAGTTCTGCTCACCAACTACTGTTTGTACGACTGTCTGTACTGCGTCAACCGGGT
>JANNMQ010000877.1:0-9993 GCA_031398045.1 Rubrivivax sp. | reverse complement strand
AGCAACCCGGCGCGCCTGCGGCGGATCACCACCCGCCTGGTGCAGTCGCTCGACCCTTGTGTGGCCTTCAAGCTGGAGGTGCACGGTGCATGAGATGGCCTTGGCCGAAAGCGTGCGCGACATCGTGCAGGACACGGCGTGCGCCAACGGCGCTCGGGGTGTGTCCACCGTCAGGCTGGAAATCGGCCGCCTGGCGCAGGTGGAACTGCATGCGATGCGCTTTGCCTTCGAAGTCGTGAAGCGCGGTTCGCTCGCCGAGCAGGCACGGCTGGACATCGTGGAAGTCGACGGCACAGCATGGTGCATGCCGTGTGCCGAGCCCGTGGTGATCGGCCAGCGCGGGCAAGCCTGCCCGCAGTGCGGCAGCCACCAGCTGCAAGTCACCGGCGGCGACCGCATGCGGGTGATGGACATCGAGATCGTATGAAACAAGGATCACCACCATGTGCATGACCTGTGGCTGCAGCACCGGAACCGCGCCCGTCGACACGACCAGAGACCGTCACGGCGGGCACACCCACACCCATGCCGACAGCACGACACACTGCCATGGGCATGAGCACCCCCATGACCACACACACGGCCCTGTTAAGAATCAACCGCAAGGCGGCAGCGCGCTGCACTACGGCAACGGTGCGGCCGGCAACTCGGTGCCGGGCCTATCGCAGGCACGCCTGGTGCAGATCGAGCGCGACATCCTGTCGAAGAACGACAGCCTGGCGCAGCACAACCGGGCGGCGCTGGCCGAACGCGGCGTGTTTGCGCTCAACCTGGTGTCGAGCCCGGGTTCGGGCAAGACCACGCTGCTGGTGCGCACCATCGAGCGGCTGGCCGGGCGGCTGCCGGTGGCGGTGATCGAAGGCGACCAGCAAACGACTTTCGATGCCGACCGCATCCGTGCCACCGGCGCGCCGGCACTGCAGATCAATACCGGCAAGGGCTGCCACCTGGATGCTTTGATGATCGACAACGCGCTCTCGCGGCTGCACCCGGAGCCGGACTCGGTGCTGATGATCGAAAACGTCGGCAACCTGGTGTGCCCAGCCGGCTTCGACCTCGGCGAGGCGCACAAGGTGGTGGTGCTGTCGGTGACCGAAGGCGAGGACAAACCGCTGAAGTATCCCGACATGTTCTACGCCTCGTCGCTGCTGCTGCTGAACAAGATCGACCTGCTGCCGCACTTGCAGTTCGACGTCGCGCGCTGCCTGGCCTATGCACGCCAGGTGAACCCGGGCATCGAGGTGATCCAGCTTTCGGCTGCCACGGGTGCCGGCATGGACGCCTGGCTGTCGTGGATCGAGCGCGGCGCCCAGACAGCGCGCAGGAAACGCGCAGCCAGCCCACAAGCCCTCCCAGCCCGCCTGACCGTTTGACCGTTTCACCGTTTCACCGCCCACGATCATGCTCACTGCCGTTTCCACCGAGCCTGCCGCACGCCGCGCGTTGCGCGTGCGAGGCCTGGTTCAGGGTGTCGGCTTCAGGCCTTTTGTGCACCGCCTGGCGCAGGACCTGGGCCTGACCGGCTGGGTGCTGAACGATGCACAAGGCGTCAGCATCGAGGTGCAGGGTGCAGCTGCAGCGCTGGCGCAGTTTGAAGCGCGGCTGCAGAGCGATGCACCACCGCTGGCGCGTGTGGATCAAGTCCAGACCTGCACCCGGCCCCGCCGTCCCGTTGAAGCCGGCTTCGACATCCGCACGAGTCCGTCTCGGGATCTGGGCCCCATCACCACCTCGGTGCCGCCCGACACCGTCACCTGCAGCGACTGCCTGGCCGAGCTGTACAACCCCGGCGACAGGCGCCATCGCTACGCCTTCATCAACTGCACGCAGTGCGGCCCGCGCTACACGCTGACGCGCCACCTGCCCTACGACCGCGCGCAGACCAGCATGGCCGGCTTTGCGCAGTGCCCCGCCTGCCTGGGCGAGTACACCAACCCCAGTGACCGGCGCTTCCACGCCGAACCCAATGCCTGCCCGGCGTGCGGGCCGCGCCTGCAACTGCTGGACCTCCAAGGGCAGGCCATCGCCGGCGACGCCATCGCCGCCACGCTGGCGCTGCTGCGCGCCGGCCGCATCGTGGCCCTCAAGGGCCTGGGCGGTTTTCATCTGGCCTGCGATGCCTGCAACGCCGATGCCGTGGCGCTGCTGCGCCAGCGCAAGCACCGTGAGGAAAAGCCCTTTGCCGTGATGGCGGCCAGCGTGGCCAGCGCACGGCACTGGGTGCAGGCCGACGCCGCCGAACAGACCTTGCTGCAGTCGCCCGAGCGGCCGGTGGTGCTGCTGGCCGTGGCGCCCGGCGCGGCGCGCCAACTGCCCGGCATCGCACCCGGTCTGCAGGTGCTCGGTGTCATGCTGCCCTGCACGCCGATCCAGTTCCTCATCTTCCATGAGGCCGCGGGGCGGCCGTCGGGCACGGGCTGGCTGCAGCAGCGCGACGAGGCCCCGGGTCTGCTGCTGGTGATGACGAGCGCCAACCCTGGCGGCGAACCGCTGGTGCGTGACAACGACGAAGCCTTGTCGCGGCTCGCCGGCATCGCAGACGCTGTGCTGATGCACGACCGCGACATCGTGGCGCGCTGTGACGACAGCGTGCTGCGCATCGGCGACGCCGCCAGCGGCGCTGCACCGCAGTTCATCAGGCGGGCCCGGGGGTACACGCCGCGCCCGATCGCGCTGCCCGCCGCCGGCCCTTCGGTGCTGGCCACTGGCGCGGGGCTGAAAAACACGGTGTGCATCACGCGCGGCGACGAGGCTTTCCTGTCGCCGCACATCGGCGACCTGGACAACGCGGCCACCTGCCAGGCCCTGGTCGAGGCCGTGGAACACCTGTGCGCGGTGCTCGACGTGCGGCCCGAATGGGTGGCGCACGATCTGCACCCCGACTTCTTCAGCACCCGCTTTGCGCTGGACTTCGCGGCCCAGCGGCAGCTGCCCACCGTGGCGGTGCAACACCACCATGCCCATGTGGCCGCGGTGGCTGCCGAACACCGCGTGCAAGGCCCGCTGCTGGGCCTGGCGCTGGACGGCGTGGGCCTGGGCAGCGATGGTGGCGCCTGGGGCGGCGAGTTGCTGCTGGTGGACGGCGCCGCTTTCCAGCGCCTGGGGCATCTGGCGCCGCTGGCCCTGCCCGGCGGCGATGCCGCGGCACGTCAACCCTGGCGCATGGCTGCCGCAGCGCTGCAGCGCATGGGGCGGGGGCCGGACATCGCACCGCGTTTTGCCGCCCAACCGGCAGCGGCAATGGTGGCGCAGATGCTGGCGCGAGGGCTGCATGGGCCGCCCACCACCAGCATGGGCCGCTGGTTCGATGCCGCAGCCGGCCTGCTCGGCGTGCGCCACACCAGTGCATTCGAAGGCCAGGCGCCGATGCTGCTGGAAGGGCTGGCGGCGCGCACCCAGGCAGACCACGCCAGACTGAAAGACACCGACCTCGGCGCCCTGGTGCGGCTGGGGCGCGACGGTGTGCTCGACCCCACCCCGCTGCTGGCGCAGCTGGCCGACACCGACGATGCTGGGCAAGGTGCGCTGCGCTTCCACCACGCCATGGCCCACGGCCTGGCGCGCTGGGTGCTGCAGGCCGCGCAGGCGCAGCGTGTGCACACGGTGGCGCTGGCCGGTGGTTGTTTTCTCAACGCCCTGCTGACGGCGCTGCTGGTGCCCCAGCTGGCTGCTGCCGGCCTGCTTGTGCTGCAGGCCCGGCAGGCACCGCCCAACGACGGCGGTATCGCGCTGGGCCAGGCCTGGGTGGCCCTCTGCCATGTTCGACGTTAGTTTTCAGGAGAGTGAACCATGTGTCTGGCCCTACCCGTTGAAGTGGTGCAACTGCTGGACGACGACCTGGCGGTCGTCGACCTGGGCGGCATCCGCAAGGAAATCTCGCTCGCGTTGCTGGACGGCGTGGCCGTCGGTGACTATGTGATCCTGCACGTGGGCTACGCGCTGTCGCGGCTGGACCCGGCGGAAGCGGCGCGCACGCTGGCCCTGTTTGCACAGGCCGGCACTGCAGCGGCGCCGCCTGCTGCCGCGGCTGCTTCTTCAACTGCAGCGCTGGCAGCAACCAAAGCACCTGGCCTGGTCAACGCCCCTGCACTGCATGCGAGCACACCATGAAGTACATCGACGAATTCCGCGACGGCGAACTGGCACGTCGCATCGGCCAGCAGATCGCCGCCGAAGCTGACGCAGTCCGCCGCTACAACCTGATGGAGTTCTGCGGCGGCCACACACACGCCATCTCGCGCTACGGCGTGGCCGACCTGCTGCCTGCTGCCGTGCGCATGATCCACGGGCCGGGCTGCCCGGTGTGTGTGCTGCCCATCGGCCGCGTCGACCTGGCCATCCGCCTGGCGCTGGACCAGCGCGTCATCCTCTGCACCTACGGCGACTGCCTGCGTTTACCGGCGTCCAACAACCTGTCGCTGCTGAAGGCCAAGGCCCAGGGCGGCGACGTGCGCATCATCTATTCGCCGGCCGACGCGCTAAAGCTGGCGCAAGCCAACCCGTCGCGCGAAGTCGTCTTCTTCGCCATCGGCTTCGAGACCACCACGCCCCCGACGGCGCTGGTCATACAGCAGGCGGCTCGGCTGGCGCTGACCAACTTCACCGTGCTGTGCAACCACCTGCTCACGCCGGCGGCCATCACTGCGATCCTGGAGTCGCCCGAAGTGAAGGAGGTGGGTATGCAGGCGGGCAGCGTGCCGCTGGACGGCTTTGTCGGCCCGGCGCATGTCTCCACCGTGATCGGCAGCCAGCCCTACGAGGCCTTTGCGCGCGACTACCGCAAGCCGGTGGTGATTGCGGGCTTCGAGCCGCTGGACGTGATGCAGGCCATCCTGATGCTGGTGCGCCAGCTCAACGAAGGCCGGGCCGAAGTCCAGAACGAGTTCAGCCGCGCCGTCACGCGCACCGGCAACCAGAAGGCGCAGGCGCTGATGGCCGATGTTTTCGAACTAAGGCCCTCCTTCGAGTGGCGCGGCCTGGGCGAGATACCGCACAGCGCGCTGCGCATCAGCCCCCGGTATGCGGCTTTCGATGCCGAGCGCCGCTTTGAGCTGCAGACACAGCGCGTGGCCGATAACAAAGCCTGTGAATGCGGCGCCATCCTGCGCGGCGTGAAACATCCGCGTGACTGCAAGGCCTTCGGCACGGTCTGCACGCCCGAGAGTCCCATCGGGTCGTGCATGGTGTCGTCCGAAGGCGCTTGCGCCGCCTACTACAGCTATGGCCGCTTCAAGGACGTGCCCATCGTCGCCCAGCCGAGACCGCTTGAGCCTGCTTGAAGCTGCTTGAAGCTGCTTGAAGCTGCTTGAGCTGGCTTGAGCTCGCAGGGACGGTGCCCGTTCAGACCACCGGCAGCGCCAGCCCCAGCGCCTGCAGCGCGGCGTAGATCAGGCCCAGCCGCGCCACCCTCGGTGTCCAGGGCAGCAGGCTGCGCGTGTCATCAAAGCGGCGCACCGCGCGCAGGGCTGGCCAGGCCAGCGGTGCGGTCAGCAGCGGCAGCAGGTTCCACACTCCCCAGCCCAGGCCCCACAACACAAAGGGCATGGCATAGGCCAGCGCCAGCAGCGCGGCAAACTCGGCACGGCTGAATGGCAGTCCCCAACGCACCGCCGCCGTGCGCCAGCCTTTGCGGGCGTCCCAGGCGCGGTCGCGGATGTCATCGATCACCAGCACCGCCGTCACGAGTGCACCGACCGGCAAGCCCACCCACCAGGCGGCGTTCGGCAGCGGTGCGCTGCGTTGCCACCAGGGGCCGGCCGGCGCCAGCGACGCCGCCTGCACGAAATAGGTGGAAGCCACCGCGACCACGCCGAACATGACGAAGAACACCGGCTCGGCAAGCCCGCGCGCCGCGTAGGGCCAGGGGCCCCAGTGATAGGCCAGACTCGCCGCCACGCCCACCAGGCCGATGGCCAGCACCCAGGGCCCGCTCTGCCACAGCAGCACGGCACCGCACGCCACGCCCAGCGCCAGGCTCAGCGCGACGGCAGCGGCCAAGGTGGACAGCGTGAGTCGGCGGTCGGCCAGCGCATCAAGCAGTTCGGGGTGCTCGGGCAGGTCGGGATGCCGCTTGATCAGCGTGTACTGATCGGCGAAGACGCCGGCCACGTGCACCAGCCAGCTGCCGAGCAGGAACCACAGCGCCGGGCCGACTGCCAGAACCCCCTGTCGCGCCGCCAGGCCCACGCCGACGAGCACGGGGACGGCAGCGGTGGGCAGCGTGTGGCCGGGGTACAGCAGCAAACGTGTCCAGAGCTGGCGCGGTGACAGCGGTTGCGTGGCTTGGGGCATGAAGTCAGTTTGAACGCCGCGGCACTGCCAGCAGCTGACCCAGGTCAACACGCTGCGGGCCGCCCTGCGCGACGATGCGCCCGCACTCTGAAGGCCGCGCATGCAGACGCAACGCACCGAATACACCCGCCCCATCGACTTCAAGCACGGCTTCGTGGACCTCTCGCACGGCGGCGGCGGCCGCGCGATGGCGCAACTGGTGGAACAGCTGTTCCAGCGTGCTTTCGACAACGAATGGCTGGCCCAGCGCAACGACCAGGCGCTGCTGCCGCAGCCCGGCGGGCGCATCGTGATGTCCACCGACTGCCATGTTGTGTCGCCGCTGTTTTTTCCGGGCGGTGACATCGGCTGCCTGTCGGTGCACGGCACCATCAACGACGTGGCCATGTCGGGGGCGCAGCCGCTGTACCTGGCCGCGGGGTTCATCCTCGAAGAAGGGCTGCCGCTGGCTGACCTGAAACGCATCGTCGAATCGATGGCCGCCGCGGCGCGCGCTGCCGGCGTGCCCATCGTCACCGGTGACACCAAGGTGGTCGAGAAGGGCAAAGGCGACGGCGTTTTCATCACCACCACCGGCGTCGGCGTCGTGGCGCCCGGTCTGCACATTTCGGGCGACCGCGCGCGGCCTGGCGACCGCATCATCGTCAGCGGCAGCATCGGCGACCACGGCATGGCGGTGATGTCGCAGCGTGAATCGCTGGCTTTCGGCACCAGCCTGCGCTCGGACACCGCGGCGTTGCACCGCCTGGTGGCGGTGATGGTGGCCGCCGTGCCTGAAATAAGGGTCCTGCGCGATCCCACGCGCGGCGGCCTGGCCACCACGCTCAACGAAATCGCCGCGCAGTCGGGCGTCGGCATGTGGCTGGACGAAGCCGCCATACCGGTGTTGCCGCAGGTGTCGGCGGCCTGCGAGATCCTCGGCCTGGACCCGCTGTACGTGGCCAACGAGGGCAAGCTGGTGGCCATCGTGCCGGCCGAAAAGGCTGACGAGGTGTTGGCAGTGATGCAGGCGCACCCGTTGGGCACGCAGGCAGCCCTGATCGGCCAGGTGGTGGCCGACGATCACCACTTCGTGCAGATGCAGACGCGGCTGGGCGGGCGGCGCATCGTCGACTGGCTGACCGGCGACCAGCTGCCGCGCATCTGCTGATACGACTTCGTTGTTGAACCTACAGGAGGACCGTTCGGGCTGAGCCCTTCCTTCCGATCGTCCTGAGCTTGTAGAAGGAAGCCTTTGCCACGGGGCTTCGACAAGCTCAGCCCGAACGGAGATTGAAGCGACTGAACGTGTACTGACCCAGATCAAGCTTCTGACGAGTTGCAACAACTGCAGCTGGCTTGCGGCGCAGAATCGGCCCGCGCGGGTGGACCGGACGACCCGCTCAGTCAACCACAGTGGCCGGCAGACAGTTGATGTTTCTGCCCCAGACTTCCTTCCTTTGGAGATTGACCCATGAAACTTCGCTTTGTTTTTCTGCCTGCCCTGGCGCTGATGGCCCTGCACGGCAGCTCATTGGCCGCCACCGGCGAAGAGGTCATCGCCGCACAGAAGTGCAACAAGTGCCACACCGCCACCACCACCAAGAAGGGGCCTTCGTACGCATCGGTTGCCGCCAAATACAAAGGCAAGCCCGACGCCGCTGCCACGCTGTTCAAGGGACTGAAAGCGGGCGGCAAGATGGGCGACGAAGATGACCACAAGAAGCTTGAAGTTTCTGACGACGAGATCAAGGCTGTGGTGGCCGTGGTGCTGGCGTCCAAGTAGATCTGGCTCTGAGCGCCGGGTGGCCGCCCGGACTTTCTTGACTCAGCGCAAGGTGGTGTGGCCCCGGCAACCTTAGCCTCGGGGCCATTCTTCAGCCTTCTGCAGAGGTGATTTCATGGCTCCGTCCAGCAAGCCCGGCCTGATTGCGCGACTGTTCAGATGGCTGTTTTCGCCGTCGGCGCGGTGGTCGGTGTTCGTCTTGCTGCTGGTGGGTCTGGTGATCGGCGCCGTGGGCGTCATCGGCACGCAGGTTGCGGTCGCCATGACAGGTCACAACGATTTTTGCGGCAACACTTGCCACTCGCACGTCAAGTTCGTCTACCCCGAGTACAGGGCCTCGGTGCATGGACATAACCGCACAGGTGTGCGGGCGCATTGCAGCGACTGCCACGTGCCGCACAGCTACCCGGCCAAGCTTTTCTACAAGGCAAACGCCGGCATCCGCGACGGCATCGCCGAGATGCAGGGCACCATCTCCACGAGGGAAAGGTTCGAGGCCAAGCGCTGGGAGATGGCCAACCGCGTTTGGGACGAGATGCGGGCCGACAACTCGGCCAACTGCCGCACCTGCCACACGCCCGAGGCCATGAACGCTGGCAAGCAGTCGGAAGACGCGATCAAGCAGCACAAGAAATTTACATCGGGCAAAGCCACCTGCATCGACTGCCACACCGGCGTGGCACACGTCGAGCCCGTCGAACCCAAGGCTGCCCCCGCAGCGCCAGCAACGCCACCCACACCAGCCAAGGGGGCGCAGGCCACGCCGCCCGCTGCGGCTGAGTCGCTTGCAGTCGCCGCGCCGGCCAGCGCTGGCCAGTAAATGGCTCCTTCCTTGCTGCCTACGCTCCCATGCCCGCGCAGCACCGATAAACCGGGCAATCCCCGAGCGCGGTTGCACGCGGAACTGATCTAGATCAAATTCTTTATTGATCCCGCAAGGACACTGACTCACCGGAATCTGGCGGCCGTGGGGCTGGCCTATCCAACACCGAGGAGGGTCCCGATGGCCAAGAACAAGAACCGCTGCTGGTCCGCCTGGCTTGCTGCCGGCTTCGTAGCGGCCGCACTCGCAGCTTGCGGCGGCGGTGATACCGGCCCCGCGGGCCCTGCTGGAACACCTGGCACCGGTGTCACCGGGCCGGCCGGGCCTGCCGGTCCTGCGGGGCCCGCATCAACCTCCACGGTCAACGTCGCCGCCTTGTCGGCAGAGGCCTGGCAGGCTGCGAGCTGGAAGTCCGCCGTTACGAAAGTCACGGTCGCCGGCAAGCCAGTGGTCGAGTTCACGGTTTCTGACGCACTCGGCAATCCGGTCGTCGGGCTGGAAAAGCTAACGTCCAAGAGCAGCACCGCCACGGTCGCTCAGTATCCCAACATCTCGTTTGCGCTGGCCAAGCTGGTGCCGCGCACCGACGCCAGACCAAGCTCCTGGGTCAGCTACATCGTGACCACCGTGCCCACCACGACGGCGGCCGCAGCACCCACGCGGCCCAGCACCGACAACACCGGCACGCTAGAGGCCGTGGCCGACAAGCCGGGCAGCTACAAGTACACCTTCTACCGTGACGTCACCGCCATCAAGACCCAGGTTGATGGCATGACGGTTTCTGGCGCGAACAACAAGGCCCAGCTGGGTGACTTGAGTTGGCAACCCAACCTGCACCACCGGCTGACGGTGCAGATCAGCGGCGCTGCACCCGGCACCGGTACCAACACGGTCAATGCGTTGCAGACGACACCCAGCGTGAACATGGAAAACCCGCTGAATGTGATCCACGACTTCGTGCCGGCCACCGGCGCGACGCTGACAGCCGCCGAGTTGACGCGCGAAGACGTCAACATCGACAGCTGCAACACCTGCCACGGCAAGCTGGCTTTCCACGGCGGCAGCGCGCGGGTTGAGACGAAGTACTGCGTGGTTTGCCACACCGAGCAGCGGG
>JANNMQ010000867.1:0-10154 GCA_031398045.1 Rubrivivax sp. | reverse complement strand
CACGCTGTGGCGCAATGCAGCCAGCGCGGCCACCGAGGGCAGTGCCAGGCCTTGCGCCAGCGCTTCAGGGTGCGGCAGGCTCATTGCCGTGTCAGCGCCTGTTGCAGGCTGTGGCTGTCATGCTGCGACAGTTCGCCCAGCAGCTGAACCCAGCGTGTACCCATGTCGAGCAGCAGGCAGGGTGTGACCCGCACCCGGTGCTGGCGGCCCATCAGGGGCTCGGATTGCAGCACCACCACGCGCTGCTGCGCAGCCTGAATGGACAGCCGCTGCAGGGTCTCGGTGAGCAGCTGACGCAGGGCTGCGTCGCCAGGCTCGCTGACGAACAGCAGCGCTTGGCGGGCTGTCAGCAGGGGCATGCTGGGTGTCACGGGGGCTGTCATGGTCGCTGTCATGATGGCGCGTGGGCGGTGTGCCGCCTTGTAAGGTCAGGTCTTCCATCATGCACCCTGTGGCGCCGCCCCGGCACCGCAGCGCTCAAGGCCGCCGCGCTGACGCCCACCGACGCGGCAGCACCAAACGCGGCAGTACCAAATTGGCTTGGCGCATTCACAGGGCGCTACCTGCCAGTTCCGTTGGGTCTGCTGCTGCCGTGTCGGCCGCGGTTGCGGTGAGCGTTGCAGCCACCACGCGGTTGCGCCCCTGCTGCTTGGCACTGTACAAGGCGCCATCGGCGCGGGCCAACAGCGTGTTGCCGGCCTCGCCGGGTTGCAGCGCAGCAACCCCAAAGCTTGACGTTACGGCCGCCGGCAAGCCGAAATCGTGGGCTGCCAGTGCAGCACGAAAACGCTCGGCACAGACGACAGCCCCAGCCAGTTCCGTGGCCGGCAGCAAGATCACGAACTCTTCGCCGCCCATGCGCGTGGCGATATCGGTCGTGCGCAGCAGCCGCAGCAGGGTGAGGCCGGTTTGTTTGAGTACGCGGTCGCCGGTCTCGTGGCCCCAGGTGTCGTTGACGCGCTTGAAATGGTCGATGTCCAGGATCAGCAGCGACAGCACCTGCATCTGACGGCGGGCACGTTCGATTTCCCGGGCCAACGCCTCGTCGAGCATGCGCCTGTTGCCGACGCCGGTGAGCGCGTCGGTCAGTGACAACTTGAGGATTTCGGCTTCGCGCACTTGCAACGCCTGCTTGCTCAAGGCCAGTGCGCGGTAGGCGTCATTGATTTCGCCGTTCAGCGCCAGCAAAGAGGCCGACAGCGCCTCAAACTCCTGCATGTCGTAGCCGGCCACCAAACGCAGGCCTTCTGCCGTGCGGTAAAGCCTGCCGTGCAGCGTAACCATGATGTCTTGCGCGCCACGCACCGTCATCAGACCGGCGTGCAAGCAGCCCTGGCTGTCGGGTGGCACTGCCAGCAGCGCTGTCACGGCCGGCTGCGTCAACAACTGCCACAGTGTCACTGGCTGGCCGCCCGTGAGCCGGCGCAGGCCGGCATTGCCGCCTTGTGGCTGGCCGGCGGGGTCGAAGTGACCGATGACGATGGAGTTGATCGCCTCGGTGGCGCCGAGAAAGTCGTGCTCCTTCATGGCGTGCTCACTATCGAGGTCCTGACAGCCCAGCCAGCGCAGTCGCAGCTGACGTTACGGCATCGGCACCCAGCACCTCGGCGCCAACCCAGTCGGCCAGGCCCGGAAACTGGTTGATGACGAGCCCGCCGACCACCAGCCGCGGGCAACCGGAGCCCAGTTCAGTGCGCAGGCCGGCCACTGCGTCGCGCACGCCGCGCAGGTGTTGCGGCAGCGACACTGAAAAACCCACCAACTGTGGGCCGATCTGGCGCACCTTGGCCAGCAGCGTTTCGCAGGAAGTGTTGGCGCCCAGGTTGTGGGTGGCCCAGCCGTCAAGCTCAAAAGCGTCGGCCACCATGCGCAGCCCCATCACGTGATGGTTGCCGGCCAGACAGGCGAAGAGGGCACGTCCGCCGTTGTCGGGTGCGGCGGTGGCCATCGCGCGGGCGCGCGCCATCCAGGTCTGCGACAGCGCCGTGGCCAGGTGCTCCTGCGCAACCGAGACGCTGTTTTCCTGCCAGCGGCGCCCCACCTCGTACATCGCCGGCTGTATCACGTGCACGGCCACCTGGGGCAAGGAGTCTTCGCGCGTCAGTGCGCGTTCGAGCAACGCCGTCGCGTCCACCCGCTCGCCCAGCAGCGCGGCGCTGGCGTAGGGCAGGGCCTCGTCGTGGCGAGCCGGGCAAGGCTGGTCGTAGGTGGGCGCCGAGATGCCCCGCGCCAGTGCGGCTTGGCCAGCCCACAGCGCTGCCACGATAGGCAGCGCGGCGTCGCCCAAGCTTGCGCTGAAGAACGATGCCAGGTCGTCCAGCGAGCGCGGCACCGACTGCAGCGGCACGCCGCGGCTGGCCAGCACCTGGGTCAACCAGCCGAGGTAGGCGATGAAGGGCGAAAGGTCGTTGGTTTCCAGCGTTGGGCGCAGGAAGTCGAGGTGGTAACCGAGGTCTTCGGCACAGGCCTCACGGCCCTTTTGGCCGAAGCGTGCGTAGACCTCTGGAAAGGCGCGCTCGCTGGCCGCCAGGGTTGCGGCAATCGCCTCGTCGCGCTGCTCAAGGTACCGCGTCAAGGTCAAGGGGTCGAGTTGGTAGGTTGAGGTGTTCATGGTGGCGGCCGACCCTCAAGTGGAAATCAGCTCCAGGCGCCGGATCTGCACCGAGCCCGGCACCAGCTTGAGGCCTTTCGGGATGCCTGCATGCGACTCTCGGTAGTCGTGGCTCTTGTGCCAGGTGACGAACGATGCCTCGTCGGTCCACCAGGTCATGAGCCAGAACTCCTCGGGATGCTCGAGCGGGCGCATCACTTCCATACGGCAGAAGCCAGGCGCACCGTCGACGAGGTGGGGGCGTGCAACGAAGGCCTGGCGAACTTCTTCTTCCATGCCATTGCGCACAACGAAGCGGCTCGAAGCACAGAAGGAAGTGGCCAGGCGCGGATCGGTGGTGGCGGTGTGATTCATGGTTGGTGTGCGGGTCGCTGGGTTGAGTCGGACAGCTCAGCGAGGGATTCGTCAGAGCAGATGATTTCGGTGATCTCGGGGTGCAGGCTGCCGTAGTGCCTGAGCGTGGCGTCCTGCTGCGAGAGCTGGCCGCGCTGCACGCGCACCTGATCGGCGAGCTCGGCGTTTTCCAGCTGCAGCCGACGCAGTGCCAGGCAGTGGCGCACCGCGTCCAGCAGCTCTGCGTCAACCCAGGGCTTGCGCAGCACGCGAGCCACCGCCGCCTGGTTGACGGCATTGAGCAGAAATGAGAAGTCGGTGCTGCCCGACAGCAAGATGCGCCCGGTGTGGGGCTGCAGATCACGCACCCGGCGCAGCAGTTCCACGCCGTCCATTTCGGGCATGCGGTAGTCGCAAATCACCACGTCCACCGGCTCGGTCAGCAAGGTGCCCAAAGCTGCAGCTGCTGAAGTGAAAGAACGCAGCTTCAGGATGCCGGCGGGGTCTGGCCATACGCGCACCAGCGCACGCCGCAGCGCCGACAGCACGCTGGGTTCGTCGTCGATGTGCACAACATTGACTTCACAAGGGGTCATGAACTTCTATCTCCAGTTCAAAGTGCGCGCCCTGGCGTTGTTCGAGTTGCGCCAGCGCCTTGATCAGGGTGGCGTCAAGCGTGCGGCCTTGCGGCACCAGCAGCACGTTGCCCACCGTCAGGTCTTGGGCCAGCACCATGCCCGCTTGCAGCGCGGCCACGCCCATGCGGGCACGCGGTGTGGGTACGGCCTGGGCTGAATCGAACCAGGCCAGGGCGGCCTGCACGACGGCCGGGTCGTAGCGCGTGCCGCTGCCGTTGCCCAGCCAGCGACGCGCTTCGGCATCGGTGAAGCGGCGCACCTCAATGCAGCCGGCCTTCAGCCGTTCGTAGTCGCTGGCCACGCGCAGCAGGCGCGCACCGGCTGCAATGGCGGTGCCTTTCAAGCCCTCGGGTTCACCTTGGCCGTCCCAGCGTTCACCCAGGTGATGCAGCACGCGGCCGGCACCGGCCAGTGAGGGAAGGGCCAGCAGGTGCCCTTCGGCCACCAACGGCACGCGCTGCATGCGTCGCCTGTCGTCGCCTGTCAGTGCGTGCAGTGGCGAATCCATAAGTCGGTCGGGCAGGCCCAGGCGGCCCAGGTCTTCAAGCAGGGCGGCATGAAAAGTGTCTTGGACTTCGGCCGGCGACAGCTTGAGCTGCGCGCCCAGCGCCTGCACCAAGGCGGCTGCAGCGCGACCGCAACCGCGCGCCAGCCCGGCGCGCTGGTCGAGCAGGTGCGACAGCATCCGCAGCGTGCCCTTGAAGCCCTCGTGCGCGCGGTCGTGCGAGGCTTGCAGTTCACTGTGGGCTTGCGACAGCGCGTGTGTGCGTTCGAGCACACGCTGCTCCAGCAGCTCGGCATGGCTCTTCAGCTGCAGGTGCTGCTGGGTCACCGTAGCCAGCAAGTGGTCGCGCTCGCGTTCAAGCTGTTTGCGCGCCAGGCCATCGCGCAGGGTGGCCAGCAGCACGTCGTCTTGCCACGGCTTGCTGATGTAGCGAAAGATCTCGCCGTTGTTGACAGCATCGATGGTGGAGCCGATGTCGGCATAACCGGTGAGCAGGATGCGCACCGCCCCGGGCACCCTTTCGCGCGACCGGCGCAGGAATTCGGCGCCGTTCATTTCGGGCATGCGCATGTCCGAAATGATCAAGTCCACACTGGCTTGCTGCAGCAGGGCCAACGCCTCACGGCCGCCGGGCGCGGTGTGCACGCTGTAACCCTGGGCGCGCAAGGTGCGGCGCAGTGCCGACAGGATGTTGGGCTCGTCGTCGACCACCAGCACTGTGAAGCCGGCGGGCGCCGCGCTGTCCGCAGCGCCCGCGGCTGCCCTGGCGATGGCCACGGCTTCAGACATTGACGGCCTCCGTCAGCGTTGCTGTGGCCACTGCCTCGGGCTGGCGCTGGGGCAACGTGACGCGAAAGGTGGTGCCGCGGCCCACTTCGCTGTCGACGTCAATGCGGCCGTGGTGTTTTTGCACGATGGTGTATGACAGCGACAGCCCCAGGCCGGTGCCCTGACCCACGGGTTTGGTGGTGAAAAAGGGTTCGAAGATGCGGTTGCGTACTTCGGCTGTCATGCCCCTGCCGGTGTCGGTCACCTCGAGCCATACCTGCTCATCGTCGAAGCCGCAGGCCAGCCGGATGACGCCGCGTTCGGCAATCGCTTGCGCGGCGTTGACGAGCAGGTTCATGAACACCTGGTTGATTTCCGACGGCCGGCAGCAAACGGCGGGCAGCGGCACCAACTGGCGATCGATGGTGGCTTTGTATTTGACCTCGTTCTGCACAATGTTCAGCGTGCTTTCCAGGCCGGCCACCAGGTCGGCTGATTCCCAGGCGTCGCTGGTGTCAACACGCGAAAAGTCCTTCAGATCGCGCACGATCTTGGTCACGCGGTCCAGGCCGTCACGGGTTTCGCGCAGCAAGTCGGGCAAGTCTTCAGACAGAAAGTCCAGGTCCAGCGCTTTGGCGCTGCTTGTGCCACTGCTTGTGCCGCCGCCTTGCGCGACGGCAAGCAGATCGGTGACGTAACCCGACAGCGTGTTGAAGTTGGCGTAGACGTAGCCGATCGGGTTGTTGATCTCGTGCGCCACGCCAGCGGCGAGCTGGCCGATGGAGGCCATCTTCTCGGACTGCAGCAGCTGCGCCTGCGTGGCCTTGAGTTCGCGGTTGACGGCCAGCATCTCTGCATTCAGCGTCGACAGGTGATCAATGCGGTGCTGCTGCTGGCTGCGCATGCCCGCGTTGTCGACCAGTAGCGCGAGCACGGTAACGAAGGTAGCGCCGCGTTCAACATCGTCCTGCGTGAAGGCCACCGAGCCCGCGATGCGGTTGATCGACAACGCACCCACCAGGCGCGACTTGATCATCATCGGCCAGCAGATCGACGAAGCCGGTATACCCAGGTCACGCTGCACGGCGCCGGGCCGGGCACCGGCCAACAGGCGCGCTTTGCCGTCTGCGGCAACTGAGCCCAGCACGCCGCTGCCCAGCGCAATGCGCGAGCCCAGCGCGCCGGGCGGCAGGTCGACGCCAGCGGTGATGACGATCTGCTGGGGCTCGGTATCGTCAAGAACGGCCAGGCAGCCGCTGACGGCGCCGAAACCCTGCACCACATGTTCAAGCATGCGGTCCAGCGCGCTGGCGTCGTCACCGCCATGCAAGCTCAGGTGATGCAGTTCTGCAATCAGCAACGATGTGTCTTGGTGCGTGTGCATCGCGCTTCCTCAGACACCCACAAGCCTGCAGAGTGCTTCGATCTCGCGCTGCGCGGCAGCCTGGGCCTGCGACAGGTCGGCCTTGATGTGCTGCAGCGGCGGCATCATCGCCAGGCCCAGGTCGCCATCAGCAACCAGGCTGGCCAGCCAGACCGCTTGCGCTGCAGGCGCTTGTGGTGCATGTGCGTGCCCTTGGTGGTGCTGCGCGATGGCTTCGACGATGGTGGCCGGCAGCGACCAGGCTTGGGCCAGTTCGGCGCCAGCCGCAGCGTGGTGCAAGCCAAAGGCGGCGACCTCGGCGGCGCACAGCTGCTGGCCGGACAGGGCCTCCATCGCGGCGTAGTCATCAACCGAACGCAGATGCAATTCCAGCCGCCCCAGGTCTTGCAGCACACCTGCGGTGAAGGCCAGCTGGCTGTCGGCATGGCCATCCAGCAGGCGAGCCGCCAGCACGGCGCCGGCGATGGCCTTGCGCCACATGGCGTGCACCAGGCTGCGCTTCAAACCCAGCTGTTGCAGCGGCTGGCTGACAGCTGAGGCGATAGCGACGCGCCGCACGGTGGCCATGCCCAGCACCATGATGGCCTCGTTGACCGTGCCGACCTGGCGCGACAGGCCGTAAAAGGGCGAGTTCACCAAGCGCAACACGGCCACCGTGAGTGCCGGGTCGAGCTCGATCAGTCGTGCCAGCACGGACAGGTCGGGGTCTGCTTCGTTGGCCTGTTGCACGATGCGGCTGGCCACCGTGGACAAAGGTGGCAAGCGCCGACGCACCGGCGTGGTGGCAAGTGCAATGCTCATGATGTGGTCTCCAGCAAGGTCAGCACCAGCCCCAACGCGCGGCTGCCGATGTGCATCGGCGTGCAGTGCAGCACGTAGGTGCTGTTGCCCAGCTGAACCAGTCTGGGGGGCGCACGGGGGTCTGGGCAGGGGTCAAAACCCAGCAAGGTGTTGATGGGCTCACCCAGCATCGGCAGTGCGGGTGCAAACGCCCGCTCGGCTGCGGCGTTGATCATCACCAGGTCACCCGCAGGGTCCAGGCCCAGCACCGGTACCGCCACCGACGCGATGGCGGCGTGCATCACATCCAATGCTGTTTCGCCATGGCTCATGCGCTGGCCCTGCGCCGCAAAGGCCTCGGCCAGGTGCCGGTTGGCCACTTGCAGCTCACCGTGCAAGCGGTGGTTTTCCGCGCCCAGTTCGAACTCTGAAAAGGCCGTTTCCAACAGTGCAAGCAGCTCAGCATCGTTCCAGGGTTTGGTCAAGAACTTGTAGATGGCGCCGCGGTTGATGGCCTCGGTGATGGACTGCAGGTCGGTGTAGCCCGACAGCACGATGCGCTTGGTCTGGGGGTATCGGTCTTTGACGCGGCGCAGGAATTCGCTGCCCGTCATCAGCGGCATGCGTTGGTCTGCCATCACCACGCCCACCGGGTGCAGCGCCAGCACCTCGAAGGCCTCGTCGGGCGAGGTGGTGATGTGGATCTGAAAGCCGGCTGGGCGCAGTGTGCGGCGCAGCGCGCGCAACACGTTTTCTTCGTCGTCCAGTATCAGCAAGTGGCGCTGCTGCGCGGCCCGGCCTTCAGCAGTTGTCTCAATGGGGCTGAAAGAAAACGGTGCGCTCAAAAGCGCATCCACTGCCGCTGCTTCGAGCGGGCGTGAAAACAGGTAGCCCTGGCCTTCAGGGCAATGCAGATCGGTGAAGAAACGAAGCTGCCCGGGACGTTCTATGCCCTCGGCGACGCAGCGCAGACCGAGCCCGCACGCCAGCTCAACCGTCATGCGTGCTACCGCGGCGTCGGCCCGGCTGTGGGTGACGCCGCGCGTGAACTGCAGGTCGACTTTGAGTGTGTCCACAGGCAGCCGCGCCAGGTAGGCCAAGCTGCTCCAGCCGGTGCCAAAGTCGTCGATGGCGACCAGCACGCCATGGCTGCGCAACTCGCGCAGCCGCGTCACGGCAGGCCCGTCAGCGCTGGCCAGCGAGCGCTCGGTCAGCTCCACTTCGAGCTGGCGCGGGCTGAGATGCAGGCGATCGAGTTCGGCCAGCGTAAATGCCACGAAGTTGTCGTCGAGCAGCACTTCCACAGGCAAGTTGATGGCCACCCGCAGTGGCCGGTTGAGCAGGCTGTCCCAGCGCGCCAGGTGCTCCAGCGCCAGCTGCACGACCCAGCGCGTGACGGCGCCAATTTCTGGCCGGTTCTCGAGTTCGGCGATGAATTCACCGGGCATCACTTCGCCCAAGGTGGGGTGGCGCCAGCGCAGCAAAGCTTCAAAACCCGACAGCTTGCCGCTGGCAAGCTCGATGATGGGCTGGAACACGAGCCTGAACTGCTGCGCCACCAGCGCGCCGGCCAGGTCCTGCAGCAGCTGGCGCGTGCGCCGGTCGGCGGCATCGCGCTTGGCATCTGCAAAGCACAAGCCGTCAGTCGATTCAGCGGCGGCGTGCAGGCTGGCGGTTTGGGCCACTGTGACCAGCGTTTGTGCATCGCGGCCGTCGGTTTGCAGTTCGGCCACGCCAATGCAGCACGGCCAGGCCTGCTGCAGCAGTGTCAGCACCCGCAGCGCAACCATGCCGGCGGTTTGGCCGTCTGGCAACGGCGCCAGCAGTGCCAGACCGCCACCGGGCGCAAAGTACAGCGCTGCGCCGCTGCCCAGCAGCGGGTGCAGCTGGGCGCTGATGCTGACGCGCTGCGGCAATGACAAGGTGGCAGGTAAAACGCTGGCCGCGCTGGCCGCACCGGTCGCGCTGGCCGCGCGCAGCGCAAGCAAAACATGGCGCCGTGGCGTCGACATCTGCTCACGCAAGGCGTTGTTAACCGCCTCTTCGAAATGTGCCCAAGCGGCGCCCGGTCCTTGTTCGTCGATGGACAGCACGGCATGCGCCGACAGGCTCCATGCCGAAAGGTCTTGCTGGAAACCCACGTAATGGGTGACTTCTTCGCCACTGTGGGCCAACGGCACCAGTTGCAACGCGTTCCAGAAAGCGCTGCCGTCCTGGCGCCGGTTGCGCAGCACCGTGCGTACGGCTGCGCCGGTGTTGATGGCGTCGCGCATCAAGCCCACTGCCGCGGGGTCAATGTCCGGGTGCTGCAGGAAGCGGCAGTTGTGGCCCAGCACCTGGCTGGCGCTGTAGCCGGTCAGGCGGCAAAACGCTTCGTTGACGAAAACCAGGGGCTGGTCGGGCGCCTGCACGTCGACGATGGAAACCGCGGCGTCCACCACCTGCAGTGCCTGCACGGCCAGACGTTGTAGGTGCGTCTGTGCGGAATCGGTGGGCATGAAGGTCTGCAGATGCATGGGGCGCGGTTGCGATTTCTGGGAACGTTCACAGCTTATCGGCCGGGACAGGGGCCGCGCCAGTGGCGCCGCTGCCAAGTTGCCCTGGGTAGAACTGCTGAGGGCCAGGCTGCATGGCGCGACCCGACGATTGGTTTGGTGCGCTGCACATTTGACGCAGGTCAAGCTGAAGCGCCTTGGTCCGGTGGCCGCAAGCGCTGCCTGCACCATCATTTGCCGGCCTATCGGGCCGGCGGTGTGGTCGTGGGTAGGGGCAACGGTTTGGAGGCACAAAAGTCATGGGTGAAATGGATCGAACCACAACCGTCAGCCGTCGTTGGGCGCGCCTGCTTTCAGCGCTGGCCACGCTGGTGATGTGCGCCAGCGCGACGCAGGCGCAAGCACCGACGACAGGTGCGACTAAAGCAGCGGTTCGAGCGCCAGCCAAGTCGCCAGCCCCTGCCGCAGGTACGACCAAGGTGGAAGCGGCTGCACCGGCGGCACCAGCCACCAAAGCACAGCCCTACGACGCCACCGACTGCTACGACTGCCATCAGGACGTCAAGGCCTTCCACGTCGACGGCCAGCACAAGTCGGTGGGTTGCGACGCCTGCCATGGCGGGCTGGAAGCGCACAAACC
>JANNMQ010001115.1:0-5019 GCA_031398045.1 Rubrivivax sp. | reverse complement strand
ACAAGCAAGAGTGGGCACGCTCTGCCGACGATGTGTTGTGGCGCCGCACGAAGCTGGGCCTCCACTACAGCGCCGGTCAGCGCCAAAAGGTCGCTCAGTGGTGGGCCCAACATCATCCTGAAGCCCCGCACGTGCCAACGGCACTCAGCACATGCAACTGAAACTGGAACAGCTTGCGCACCGCTTCGGCGCTGCGACGCATCTGCACCCCTTGAACCTGGCCCTGCAGCCCGGCACCGTGACGGTGCTGCTGGGCGCCACCCAAGCCGGCAAAACGACGCTGATGCGTTTGATGGCCGGGTTGGACGTACCCAGCCAGGGCCGTGTCTGGGTGGACGATCAAGACGTCACCGGCTGGCCGGTGCGGCGGCGCAATGTGGCCATGGTCTATCAGCAGTTCATCAACTACCCGTCAATGACGGTGTTCGACAACATCGCCTCGCCGCTGAAGCTGCGCGGTGCGCTGGACAGCGCCGCAGTGCGGCAACGTGTGCAGGCGCTGGCCGAAAAACTGCACATCGAAACCTTCCTGCAACGGCTGCCGGCCGAACTGTCGGGCGGCCAGCAGCAGCGCGTGGCGCTGGCCCGCGCGCTGGCCAAAGATGCACCCCTGATGCTGCTGGACGAACCCCTTGTCAACCTGGACTACAAACTGCGCGAAGAACTGCGAGAAGAGTTGTCTGCGCTGTTCGCGGCCGGCAATTCCACCGTGGTCTACGCCACCACCGAGCCTACCGAGGCCCTGCTGCTGGGGGGGTGGACGGCGGTGATGGACGCCGGCCAGTTGCTGCAATACGGGCCCACGGCCGAGGTTTTCCACCACCCGGCTTCACTGCGTGTGGCCCGTGCTTTCAGCGACCCGCCGATGAACCTGCTGCCCGGCGGTGCACCCGGCCTGGGTTTACCGCCTGTGCCGGCCAACAACACCGTGGGTGTGCGCGCCTCGGCCCTGCGTTTGCACCAGCGCCCCGGCGACCTGGTGCTGCCCGGCAGCGTGGAACTGGCCGAGATATCGGGCTCAGACACCTTTGTGCACGTGGCCACCGCCGCCGGCGAAATGGTGGCGCAGTTCACCGGCGTTCACTTTTTCGACCTCGGTGCCGCCATCACCCTGCACCTGGACCCGGCGCAGGTTTACCGCTTTGGCGCCGACGGTGCTTTGCTGCAAGCGCCACCTGCGCTGAAAAGGTTTTGAGATGGCGCGCATTGAACTGAACCTGGCTCACAGCTACAAAGCCGCGCCGCAGCAAGACAGCGACTACGCGCTGCTGCCGCTGAAGATGACCTTTGAAGACGGTGGTGCCTATGCATTGCTGGGACCGTCGGGCTGCGGCAAAACCAGTTTGCTGAACATCATTTCGGGTTTGGTGACACCGTCACAAGGCACGGTCAGCTTTGACGGTGTGGTGGTCAACAAACAAACGCCGCAGCAGCGCAACATCGCGCAGGTGTTCCAGTTTCCGGTCATCTACGACACCATGACGGTGGCACAGAACCTGGCTTTTCCGTTGCGCAACCGGGGTGCCACGGCGGCAAAGATCAAAGAGCGCGTCGGCCGCATCGCCGAGATGCTGGAACTCAGCGGTCAGCTCGATGCACGCGCCGCCGGTCTGGCGGCCGACGCCAAGCAGAAAATTTCGCTCGGCCGCGGCCTCGTGCGCGAGGATGTGTCGGCGGTGCTGTTTGACGAACCGCTGACCGTCATCGACCCGCACCTGAAGTGGCAGCTGCGCCGCAAGCTCAAACAGATTCACCATGATCTGAAGCTCACGCTGGTGTACGTCACACACGACCAGGTTGAAGCGCTGACCTTTGCCGAGCAGGTGGTGGTGATGACACGCGGCCGCGCCGTGCAAATGGGCAGCGCTTCAGATCTGTTTGAGCGCCCGCAGCACACTTTTGTAGGCCACTTCATCGGTTCACCCGGCATGAATTTCCTGCCCGCAGCGCTGTTGCCCGGCGTGCCCACCACTGCCAAGACACTGGGCGTTAGGCCTGAATACGTGGCGCTGGCCGAACCCGGCGCTGCTGGCGCGCTGCCGGCGCGTGTGAACCAGGTGCAAGACATCGGCACCTACTGGCTGCTGACGGCAGCGCTGGCTGATGGCAGCGTGGTGCGCGCGCGGCTGCGGCCTGAACAGGTGGTGCCCGCGCCGGGTGATCAAACCTGGCTGGCGCTCTTCGGCGCGCACACCTGCTTCTACAACGACAACGAGGAGCTGGTGGCATGAAACCGGTGAACCAAAAAGCCTGGCTGTTGATCTTGCCGGTGATCTTGTGCGTGGCGTTTTCGGCCATCCTGCCCTTGATGACGGTGGTCAACTATTCGGTGCAGGACATCATCTCGCCCGATCGCCGGGAGTTTGTCTGCAACGAATTGTTTAAGGCCGTGCTGGTCGATGTCGAGATGTCGGGCGCGCTGCTGCGGCAAGTTGCTTTTTCGCTGGCGGTGCTGGCGGTGGAGATACCACTGGGCATCATGCTCGCGCTGGCCATGCCGGCCAAAGGCTGGCAGAGCAGTGCGGTGCTGGTGACGATCTCGATTTCACTCTTGATACCCTGGAACGTGGTTGGCACCATCTGGCAGATTTTTGGCCGCACCGACATCGGCCTGATGGGCGCCACGCTGGCCGCGCTGGGCATCGAATACAGCTACACCGGCAACGCCACCCACGCCTGGCTAACGGTGCTGCTCATGGACGTGTGGCACTGGACGCCGCTGGTGGCGCTGCTGTGTTTTGCCGGCCTGCGCGCCATACCCGATGCTTATTACCAGGCCGCCAGCATCGACGGCGCCAGCAAGTTTGCGGTGTTCCGCTACATCCAGTTGCCCAAGCTGCGTGGTGTGCTGGTGATTGCGGTGCTGCTGCGTTTCATGGACAGCTTCATGATCTACACCGAGCCCTTTGTGTTGACCGGCGGTGGGCCCGGCAATGCCACCACCTTCCTCAGCCAGTACCTGACACAAAAAGCGGTGGGCCAGTTTGACCTGGGGCCCGCGGCGGCCTTTTCGCTGATCTATTTCCTGATCATCCTGTTGCTCAGTTTTGTGCTTTACAACTGGATGCAGCGCGTGGGCACGGCAGACAAGTCGGCGGAGGTGGGCCATGGATGACAAGCGCTTGAAGAAGCGGGTGATCTTTCTGATCGCCTACCTGCTGTTTGCCATCCTGCCGGTGTACTGGATGGTCAACATGTCTTTCAAGACCAACACCGAAATCTTGAGCGTGTTCAGCTTGTGGCCACACGACTTCACGCTGGAACATTACCGCACCATCCTGACCGATGAAAGCTGGTATTCGGGCTACATCAATTCACTGATTTATGTCGCCATCAATACCGTCATCTCGCTGCTCGTGGCGCTGCCGGCGGCTTACGCGTTTTCGCGCTACAGCTTCCTCGGCGACAAACATGTGTTCTTCTGGTTGCTGACCAACCGCATGACACCGCCGGCGGTGTTTTTGCTGCCCTTTTTCCAGCTCTACACCACGCTGGGTCTGATGGACACGCACATCGCAGTGGCGCTGGCGCATCTGCTGTTCAATGTGCCGCTGGCGGTGTGGATACTGGAAGGTTTCATGAGTGGCATCCCGCGCGAGATCGACGAAACCGCGTACATCGACGGTTATTCATTCCCGCGCTTTTTTGTCACCATCTTCATACCGCTGATCAAATCCGGGGTGGGCGTGGCGGCCTTTTTCTGCTTCATGTTCAGCTGGGTTGAACTGCTGATGGCGCGCACGCTGACCAGCGTCAACGCCAAGCCCATCGTGGCGACGATGACACGCACGGTGTCGGCGTCGGGCATGGACTGGGGCGTGCTGGCTGCGGCCGGTGTGCTGACCATCGTGCCCGGTGCCATCGTCATCTGGTTTGTGCGGCACTACATCGCCAAGGGCTTTGCCATGGGGAGGGTGTGATGTTTGAATGGATGGCCTGGACGCTGCCGGTGGCGGTGTTTTTTTGCTGCATCGTGCTGATGCTGGTGGGCATGACGGTGTGGGAAATCCGCTCGCCCACGGTGGAGCGGCGCGGTTTCTTGCCCATCGCCACCACCCGTGGCGACCGGCTGTTCATCGGCCTGTTGTCGGCGGCCTGGTTGAACCTGGCATTTGTCGCCGTCAGCGAAAAGATGATGAGCTGGTTCAGCCTCGAGCAAGAGCCCAGTGTCTGGTTCAGTTTTGTGGCGTCGATGGCCTTGTTGGTCTTCGTGCTGCGCAAGGGGTAGTTGGAGAGTTCAGCAGCAGAGGGCAAATTCGGTTTTCAAAGCGGCGGCCAGCCATCCCTTCCCAGTTGGCCCGCCCCATCATCAATGGGAAGCATTCGAGGAGCCATCAATGAAATTTCATCTGCATGCCGTCGCTTTTGCTGCGGCCGCGCTGACCCTGGGCCACAGTGCCTGGGCCGGCGAGGCGGAGGCCAAGAAGTGGATAGACAACGAGTTCCAGCCCAGCACGCTGAACAAAGACCAGCAGATGGCCGAGATGAAGTGGTTCATCGAGGCGGCCAAAAAGCTGCAGGCCAAAGGCGTGAAAGAGATATCGGTGGTCAGCGAAACCATCACCACACATGAATACGAAAGCAAAACGCTGGCCAAAGCGTTTGAAGAAATCACCGGCATCAAGGTCAAACACGACCTGATCCAGGAAGGTGACGTGGTTGAAAAACTGCAGACCAGCATGCAGTCTGGCAAGAGCATCTATGACGGCTGGATCAGCGACAGCGACCTGATCGGCACCCACTACCGTTACGGCAAGGTGATGAACCTGACCGACTACATGGCCGGCAAAGGCAAAGAGTGGACCAACCCCGGCCTGGACCTGAAAGACTTCATCGGCACCAGCTTCACCACCGGCCCCGACAAGAAGCTGTATCAGTTGCCCGACCAACAGTTTGCCAACCTGTACTGGTTTCGCGCCGACCTGTTTGCGCGCCAGGACTTGAAAGACAAGTTCAAGGCCAAATTCGGTTATGACCTGGGTGTGCCGCTGAACTGGAGCGCCTATGAAGACATCGCCG
>JANNMQ010000837.1:0-3415 GCA_031398045.1 Rubrivivax sp. | reverse complement strand
CGAGCCGCTGGTCAAGAGCACGCTGTTCACCACGTTCCCCAGCACGCCCAACACCGTGGGCCAGCAGTACCTGTCGGTGCTGGAACACATCACCGGCGGCAAGCGTCCGCTGTTTGCCCAGGGCATCGCTTTCGGCGGCAGCTTTCCATCCGCCTGGGGCACTTTTGGCAGCGACGGCACCGTCACCGGCATCTTGAACAAGAACGTGCTCGACACCAGCGCCTACAGCTACACCATCGAAGGCAACGCCAGCGCCACCACGGCACTGAACGCGGCTGTGCAAAAGCTGACCGCGACGCCCGACGCCAACCGGCTGCGCCGCGACGGCCTGCGCTGGGTGCCGCAGATCAATGGCGAGTACAAGATCCCGGTGGTGTCGATCCATACCCTGGGCGACGTGTTTGTACCCTTCAGCATGCAGCAGGTCTACCAAAAGCGCACCGCGGCCAAAGGCAACAGCGCCTGGCTGGTGCAGCGTGCGATACGCGGTGCGAGCCGTTGCGACTTCGCGGTGGCAGAACAAGCCGATGCGTTCGACGCCATGATCAAATGGGAACGTGACGGCATCAAACCGGGCGGCGACGACGTCGTCCTGCGGCCACAGTGGCGGCCACCAGCTATGGCTGCACCTACACCCGCAACACGCTGGGTCCTGACGACGGTGGCACCACGCGTGCGTTGCGTCCGGGCATCCTGGCTTCGACACCGGCCTGCCCGGCTTGAAGCGCCGCCACGGCCGGCCGGCGGCCATGCTGCGGGCCGAGCCGCGCTGAGGCTGGGCCTCAGCCACTAACGGATATTCGCCCGCGCTTGTGGGAGCAGGAGTTCCTGGCGCCAGACACCGGCAATGACGGACAACAAGAGCAACCCCAAGGCCACGTAGAGGGCCACCATCACCTGGTATCCCACGGCAGGGATCAACCAGCCGGCTGCCAGCAAGCCCAGCGGCAGCGTGTAGATGGCCAGCATGCGGGCGCCCATCACACGGCCGCGAAAGCTCTGATCGGATGTGCGCAGCAAGATGATCGACAGCGTCACCATGCTCAGGCTCTGGGCCACGCCAGCGCCCAGCAGCAGGGTCATCGCCATCGGCACCGTGATCGGCAGCGCAAAGCCGAGCAGGCACAGGTACCAGGCGGCAGCGCTGAAGACCATGGTGCGGGCCGGCCGCAGCCTGCTGCCCCAGACGCCCAGGGACAAAGACCCCAGCAGGGCGCCGCTGGCAAAACTGGCCACCAGCCAGCCCAGGCCCTGCTGGTCCAACCCGAAAACGTCACGTGCCATGTAAGGCATCAGGCCGCCCGTCAGCGGAAACGCCGTCAGGTTGACCAGGGCTGCCAGCACCATGGCGGCGCGCAGCCGCGGGGTCTGCCAGACGTGCTGCAGCCCTTCTTTCAGGTCGCGCCAGGGCGACACTCTTGCAGCGCCTGGGCCTGGTCCTTGGGAGGCCGAAGCTGAAGCTGCGGCTGATGCTGATGCTGATGCCGAGCCTGGAGTTGAACCTGGTGCCGATGCGGTCGTCCGGTGCTGTTCCCGCGCCCGCCAGGTCAGCAGCGCCCCGAGCACATACAGGGTGGTGATGACCCCATAAGCAGTGACCATGCCCAGCGTGGCCATGAAACCAGCCCCTGCCAAGGCGCCGCCAATGCGGGCCGAGTCCTGCGTGGTGCGTGAAATGCTCATCGCGGCCACCAGGTGCGGTGCCGGCACTGCCGCGCTGACCAGGGCGCTTCTCAGGCCAATGTCGGTGGGCTTGATCAAGCCCGCAAAAAAAGCCACCACCAACACCCACATCGGGTCCAGCCGTTGCCAGGCGGCCAGCAGCAAGATCACGCTGGCAAAGAGCGCATAGCCCAGCCGCATGGTGGTCAACACCCGGCGCAAGCCAAAGCGGTCGCCCAGCATGCCCAACAGGGGTGAGACCAGGGTGCCGACGTACATCAGCGCGCCAAAGGTGGTGAGCAGCATCACCGAGCCGGACTCGACCAGCACGTACCAACCCAGGATCAGGGTCTCCATCTCCAGCGCCCACGCCGTGCACAGGTCAGCAGGCCACTGAAAACGAAAGCTGCGCGTGCGAAACGGCGCCAGGGCAGGCGTGCCGCCGCTCACCACTCAAACCGTTTCATGGTCTCGTTTCCGGGTTCCGCTTCGGCTCTGCGCGGCGGGTTGACGGCAGCCCTCGCAGCCGCGGGTCATGGCAATGGCAGCAGCCCCCGCAGCTTTTGCGCCAACTCGGGCGCGCGCCACACCGCGATGCGTTCACGCGCAGACAGCGTGGCCGCCGGTTCACTCAAGTCGCCCAGCGTGATGAGCAGCGCGTCGGGTGCGTCATCGGCCAGGCGCGCCGCCTGCAAAGCACGCACCGTCTCCAGACCGGTGTGGGCCGACTTCCAACGCCGCGCGGCCACCAGCATGCGCCGACCCGCGCGTTCGATGTCGAAGTCATGGGCGCGACCTTCAACCCGTTGCACGGTGAAGCCGTCGCGCTTGAACGCGGCTTCCAAGGCGCTGGCAAAGGCAGGCCAGCTCATCGAAGCCAGGGTCTTGGTACTGCGCCCGACCAAGTCCGCGCTGGGTGTGTCGCGGCCACGCCAGGCGGCCATCGCCGCGATGACCAGGAATGGAAAACCCGACACCGCCCCCACACCGCGGTAGGCCTGCGGCAGCAGCGCCATGGCCACCCCGCCCAGCACCGCGGCAATGGCCAGACTGATCCACCACGGCGAGCGCAGCAACACGGCAAACAAGGAGTTGGGGGCCATCTTCAACTTCACGGGGCATCTCCTGCGCGGGCCTGGGGCGCCGCAGTCTAAGCGCTGGCCACGGTCGGCCAGACACTGCACTGGGCGGCCTCAGGCGCGGGGAAGAGGCTGCTGACCCAGATGATCAAGGCGGCGGCGTCGTAACGCCCCTTGGCGATGCGCCAGATGTATTGCGGCACGGGAATGTGCTTCGACGGCGCCCACGCTCCCAGGGACAGCGTTCGCGGCTTTGTATATGCTTAACCTCACCTCCAGCCTCCAGCCTCCAGCAGCCACCGATGGTCACACCGATCCATTCCCGCAACCAGGGCGTCTTCGTGATCGCGGCCACCCCGTTCGACGACGCCGGCGCCATCGACTTCGACAGCATCGACACGCTGACCGACTTCTACCTGTCGTTCGGCATCGATGGGCTGACCATCCTGGGCATCATGGGCGAGGCTCAGAAGCTGTCGCAGGACGAGTCGCTGGCGGTGATGCAGCACTTCCTCAAGCGTGTCGAAGGCCGCGTGCCGGTGATCGTCGGCGCCTCGGCTCCCGGCTTCGCGGCGATGCGCTCGCTGGCGCGACGCGCAATGGAGGTTGGCGCCGCGGGCGTGATGATCGCTCCGCCCGGGACGGTGCGCACGGACGACCAGATCGTCGCCTAC
>JANNMQ010000821.1:0-1545 GCA_031398045.1 Rubrivivax sp. | reverse complement strand
TTCGAATTGCCCAACGTACCCGAAGACTACGTGCACCGTATCGGCCGCACCGGCCGCGCCGGTGCCAGCGGCGAGGCTGTGAGCCTGGTGTGTCTGGACGAAGAGATTTTTCTGAAGGACATCGAACGGCTGATCAAGCGCAGCATTCCGCGCCAGACGGTGCCCGGTTTTGAGCCACCCAATGACGAACGTGCCGAACCTATCGTGCTGGGCCGCATGACCATTGGCGTGGGCGGCACCAAGCGCAATGCAGGTGGCGGTTTCGGCGGCGGCCGGCCCGGCGGGCGACCGGGTGGCGGTGGCGGTGGCAGTGGCCGCAGCAGCGCACCAGCGCGTACGACCGGGGGCGGTGGTGGTGGCGGTGGTGGTGGTGGTCGTGGCCCTGCCGGCGGCGGTGGTGGTGGCAGGCCCAGTGGCAGCCGTCCCGCGGCATCGCGCGGCGGCCCGCCAAAACGGTAGTCCGCAGACTGGCGGTTCTGCCTGACTTATGCCCGTAGCGGTACGGCTGCAACTCGTCTGCGCTGCTGTGGTCTGGCTTGCAATCGCCCAATTCCCCGTTCGGGCTGAGCCTGCCGGCGGTGCTGCACCTGGTCGTTGATGGTGCGTATCAGCGGCAGGCTCAATTCACGCGCCAGCACCAGCTGCGAAAAGCGCACGTCTTGCAAAAAGCGCGCCTTCTCGGGTGTGCGGATGTCGGTCTGCGTGCTGGCGTGCAGCTGTATGGGTGGCAGGTCCAGTTCGGGCAGGCCCATGTCCTGCACGATCAGCGCATCGACACCGGCGTGGTAGAAATCCCACGCCATTTGTAGCGCACCCTCCAGTTTGTCGTCGCGCAGGATGGTGTTGTGGGTGACGAAGACGCGTGCGCCATCACGGTGGGCATGGGTGCACAGCCGCCTGATGTCGGCCATGCTGTTGCTGCCCTTGTCGCGCGCACCGAAGCCGGGTCCGCCGATATAGACGGCATCGGCGCCATGGTTGATGGCTTCGATGCCGATGTCGGCGTCGCGGGCGGGGGCCAGCAGTTCAAGTTCTTTTCTGGGCATCCCTGCAGCGTTCAGCAAAGGCGTCAGAAGGTGAACCGCAACCCCGCCGACAGCGCACGCCCGGGCAGCGGCGACAAGGTGCGCACGCGGCTGGTGCTGCTGGCGTTGTAAGCCAGCTGGTTGGTGGCGTTGTGCAGCCGCGCGAACAACAGCACATCCCGGCCGCCCCAGGCCAGGCGGTAACGGGCCGACAAGTTCACCAGGGTGTGGCCCGGCGTCTGCGTCTCGGTGGTGGGCACGTCCGTCTGGCGCCGGGCATGCTGCACTTCGGCGCGCGCCGACCAGGCACCTTGGCCCAGGTCCAAACCGACCGTGGCGCGCAGCGGTGCCAGCCGCGGCAATGGTTCGGCGGCGTCCAGGTTTCGGCCCTGCACGCAGTCGATGCGGGCGTCGAGCGTCGTCTGGTCAGGCCCCTGTGCCAGCTGCCTGGCGGATTCTGCCTCCAGCCCACGCAAGCGGGCTCGCACGCCCCTGAAGTTGAAAACCGGGAAGATGTTGC
>JANNMQ010000808.1:0-1987 GCA_031398045.1 Rubrivivax sp. | reverse complement strand
GATGTCGCGCCAATTCTGGCCGTTGTCCAGCCCTATGCGGATCAGCGTGTCGCCGGGCTTGACGGTGTGGTAGCCCGGCTTGCCGGCGTTTTCCCAACCCGGCAGTTGCAGCTTGGAGGCGGCAGATTCGGCGGCAGACTGCGATGCAGCCGTTGCGGCCCGGGTGCTCACCGCCGAACCTGCCACTGCGCCCGCTGCTGAACTTGCCGATGGAGCGGTGTTGGCTGCAGACGGCACGGTGCGCGGCACCGGCTTGCGGTCTTCGACCGGCGCGCGGTGTGACGTGGATGCGCAGCCAGCCATCACCACCAAACAGATGGCGGCGCCAGCCACACGCAGGGCCCCGCTGCCCCATAGGGTGTCGGCCACACAACGGCCTGCTGCCTGGGTTTGACGGGCAGTCACCAGGCCATGAAACATCAAACTCGACATCGAACCGGTGCTTTCAAGTGGATGCGTCAAAACTACGCAGTGCCCGATTTTAGAGGGACGAAATTCACCATTTCCTGGCGGCCCATGGTCAGCCCATCGGTGCGCCTGTCCACCACCACCAGCACCTGCTGGGCGCTGCCTGGCTCCTGCATCGGCGCCACCAGACGCCCGCCCACGGCCAATTGTTGCAACCACTCTTCAGGCAATGAGTCACCACCGGCCGCGGCAATGATGGTGTCGTATGGCGCACGCGGCGCGTGCCCCAGGCGCCCGTCTCCGTGCACCAGCCTCAGGGCCTGGCCGCGCAGGCTTTCCAGGTTGGCCTGCGCACGGTCGTGCAGGGCCCGCAGTCTTTCGATGGAAACCACGCTGCGGCCCAGCAAACACAGCAAGGCTGCCTGGTAACCGCAGCCGGTGCCGATTTCCAGCACCCGTCCCAAATGGCCCTGTTTTTGTGCCGACGCGCCCGCCATCAGCAACGACAACATGCGCGCCACCACCGAAGGCTTGGAAATCGTCTGTGACAGCCCTATCGGCAGGCTCGTGTCTTCATACGCTTGCCCCACCAGTGCACTGTCCACAAAGTGATGACGCTGCACCTGCATGAAAGCTTGCAGCACCCGGTCGTCGGCAATGCCCTCGCTGCGCAGCCGCTGCACCATACGTTGGCGCACCGCTGCCGAATCCAGCCCCAGCCCAACTGGCGCAGCGTGCCGTGCGGCTTGATCCGTGGCAGTCTGGGCCTGTTGCAGATGGCGTTGTGGCCGCAACAGAACCTTCGCCGCTGGGCCCGCTGCGGGCTTTACGGGTGGCTTGTGTGCGGGTTGCACAGCCAGTGATGCCGCCGACGGTTTACGCACGGTCGCCATGGGAAAGGTGACCGCTGCCCCCCGGCCTTGCAGCTGCCCCAGCGAGAGTGGAAAACGGGCTGACTGCGGCTCGTTGGCAACAGGGCCCTGCTCGGAAGCAGCCGTGGGCCGCAGCGGGCTGCGGGGGCTGCTGGGACCCTGTGCCATCAGCGCGAAGCGCCCAGTCGGCGGGCCCAGACATCCAAAGCGGCGTGTTCTGTCAGGTCCACCTGCAGCGGAGTGATGGACACCCGGCCTTGGGCGACCGCGTGAAAGTCGGTGCCTTCGCCGCACTCACGGGCGTCCCCTGCCGGCCCAATCCAGTAGATGGTCTCACCCCGCGGATTGTTTTGTTTGATGACGGGCGCACTGGCGTGGCGACGGCCCAAGCGGGTGATAACACGCGGCAAGGTGGCCGCATCGGCACGGTTGGGAATGTTCACATTCAGCAACCACGGCGCACCGCCCAGCGGGTGGCTGGCCAGCACTTCATCCACCACTGCGCGTGCTGTCTGTGCCGCCGCTTCAAGCTCGCCCCAACCCTTTTCCGCCTGGGAAAAAGCGATCGCCGGCACACCAAACAGATACCCTTCCATCGCTGCAGCCACGGTGCCGGAGTAGAGGGTGTCGTCGCCCATGTTGGCGCCGTTGTTGATGCCTGACAGCACCAGGTCGGGCCGGTAGCCCAGCAGCCCCGTCAAAGCCAC
>JANNMQ010000693.1:0-5363 GCA_031398045.1 Rubrivivax sp. | reverse complement strand
GCGTGAGCCTCATGGCACAGGGTTTCCTTCGTGGTTCTCGACATTGCGGCGCCCATGTCGTCACACGGGCGCGCATGACAGCTTCGATCACCATGCCGATGCCTGGACGCCGCGGTGCGGGGGCGGGCATCGTGATGCGCACAGGGTGCCGCATCGGCTGGTCGGCACCGCAGCCGTGCCGGGAGAACGAGCGGCGGGCCGCGCGACCCACAGCCTGACGTTTCCCCTTACCGCCAGCGCACCCATTAGAAGTTGTGTTTGAGTCCCACCTCGTAGGCGGTGGTTCTGGTCCGCGGCCGGCCGGCGACAGAGCCCTGCTGATCCGCCGAGCCCACGTTGGCCATCAGCGACGTGCGTTTGCTCAGCAGGTACTCATATCCCAGGCCGATGCGCGTAGTGTCGTTGTCGGCCCCGGCGGGGTTGAGCTTGGCGATGGCGAATTTCAAGATGCCGCTGCCCACAGGTGCCGTGGCGGCCAGTGACGTATTGCTGTACTTCACGCCGGCCGCGGTGGACCGCACATAGGTGAGGGCGGGGCGGATGGGACCGAAGTCGTAGGCTGCGCCGACCAGAGCCAGTTCGTTGCGCGAGTCCACACGGTCGAATCCCGCGCCAGCGTAGATGGAGCCGGCCCGGTACTCCAAATTGGCGCCGGTGGCGCGTCGACGCGAGCCTTCGCCTGCAGCCACAGCCAGATTGGCGCTGAAACCGCTGAAGGACGGCGTCTTGTAGCCAATCGTGTTGTTCGAACGGATGCCGCCATCAACGGTGTACTGGGCGAACTGGTGCTTGGGCCCCAGCGTGCCCACACTGTCGAAGCCCCAGGGGTCCAGACGCAATGCCGGCCAGAACGCCGGAATGTATTCGCGCCCGAGGTACACGGTGCCTACCGCTGCAGACGACAGCTCGACAAAGGACCTGGCCTGCCAGAAAGGCGTCAGCGATTCGCCGGTGTCCGGATTGAATCGGTGCTCCATCAGGAATCCGGCCTTCATCCCACCGCCGAGGTCTTCGCTGCCCCGAAAGCCGATTCGGCCTGCCGAGCCCGGGCGTACGTCCCATCGGTTGCCCGCAGGGCCCGTCTGCCCGTTGCTGGCGTTCAGGCTCGTGGTGCCGCTGTTCTGCTTGGTGATGCTCACGTCCACCCGGCCGTACATCGTGACCGACGACTGTGCAGTGGCTGGCACGGCGATGCTGGCGGCGCTCAGCGCGGCGATGATGGTAATTTGCTTCAAGTTTGTCTCCAGTGGGGTTGGTCAGTGAGGGGTCGTGCGGGGGGAAGGGCGGCGCGGTAGAACGTGTTGTTCAAGGCTTTCGGCTTGCATTCAGGCATCTCCGCGTTGGCACGCGGCGACGTAGCGTGCGGTGGTTTCTTCATCGGGCGGGTACACACCGCGGATCGAGCGGCCGGATGCGATTTCGCTGAACAGAAAGCGCTCACGCCGCTCCATCTCCATCGCGTCGGCGGCCACCTCATCGGCCAGGTGGCGCGGGATCACGACAACGGCCTCGCTGTCGCCGAAGACGATGTCACCTGGGTAGACCGCAACGCCGCCACATGCGATCGCCACGTTCATGTCCGCCGCGTGGTGGCCGGCGTAGTTGGGTGGCGCCGAGGGGCCGGCGCAATAGACCGGGAGCGCCATGTGCTCGAAAGCCGCGGTGTCGCGCACGCCGCCGTCCATCACCACCCCATTGACGCCGCGATGCTGGAGCCGACGCGCCAGGATCGACCCAATGCCGGCAATGTCGGTTCTGCCGCGACAGTCGATCACCAGCACGCCTCCGGGCGGCACCTGTTCGATGGCCTGCCGCTGCACGTTGGTGGGGTCGCCCCCAGAGCCGTAGGCATCGAGGTCCTCGCGCGCCGGCACGTAGCGCAGCGTAAAGGCCAGGCCGACCATCGGTGGCAGGGAACGGCGCAGCGGCAGCACACCGCGCACCGCCACGTTGCGCAGTCCACGTCGCACCAGCTGGGTGCTGATACTGGCTGACGAGGCCTTCATGAGCGCCGCCTGCAGGGCTGGCGAAATCTCCTGGGGGCTTTGGTCCATCCGGATGTTCGGTTTGTCGTTCATCGATGTTTCCATTGAATATGTGATCGGTTGTGGATTCTATAGAATCTGTAGTGTACACTCCGAACATGGAAGCAATCAACACCCCCACCTACCTGCGTGTTCGCGAGCAGATCCGCAGCGACATCGTCTCGGGCGTCTGGGCGCTTGGCAGTCACATCACGATGACCGACTTCACCGAGCGGTATGGAATCAGCGCCAACCCCGTACGCGAAGCCTTGCAGCAGCTGCAGGGCGAAGGCGTCATCGAATTGCGAATGCACCGAGGGGCGGTGGTGCCACAGGTCGACGCGCGCTACATCGACAACATCTACAAGTTGCGCAGCGCGCTGCAAGTCATGCTGGCGCGGGACGCCGCGTTGCGCGCCACACCAGATCAGGTTCGGCACCTGCAGGCCTTGTGCGAAGCGCACGAGGCGGCCGCAGCAGATGGCGACGCGGCCGGCAGCGTGCGCGCCAACCGGGCGCTGCACCACGCCATCGACAGCCTGGCCGACAACCCGCCGGCGCTCGAAGTGCTGGCCTCGCGGTCGTGCCTGGTCGACGCCTACCGGCGCGCCATCGGTTATGGCAGCGGCCGACTGGACACCGTGATCGCTCAGCACCGCAAGCTGGTACGCGCGATCGCCCGTGGCGACGCCGACAAGGCCGCCCAGATTTCTTTCGAACACACCGAATCTGCGCGCCAGGACTTGCTGGCCGCGGTCAACAAGAACCGCTGACGCAACAGCGTCTGACAGAACCGCAACTGGAGACAAACCGTGCGCCCCATGAACCTCCCCCGCCGCCGATTCACGCAGGCCCTGCTATTGACCGCCACGGCGCTGACCCTGGCCGGGCCTGCCGCAGCGCAGAGTTGGCCCGGCAAGACCATTACCCTGGTGGTGGGCTTTCCGCCCGGCGGCGCACTCGACACCATCGCTCGCGCGCTGGCCGACGAGATGGGCAAGACGCTGGGCCAGAAAATCATCGTCGACAACAAGCCGGGTGCCGGTGGCAGCCTGGCCGTGACCGCCGTGCTCAACGCCCCGCCCGATGGCTACACGCTATTGATGGCGGCCATCAATCTGGCCACGGCTCCGGCCCTGACCGGCGTGCGTTACAACCCCAAGACCGACCTGACGATGGTGTCGCAGATCAGCAGCGTGCCGGTCTTCATGCTCACCGCGGGAAAGGGCAAGCTCAATTCCCCCGCCGATGTGCTGGCCGCTTCCAAGGCAACCGAAGGCGGCTTGAAGATCGGCTCGGGCGGCATCGGCACGTCGGGCCATCTGGCAATCGAGTTGCTCACGCGCAGCCAGAAAATCCCGGCGCTGCACGTGCCGTACAAAGGTGGCGCCGCGGCCAACATGGCCGTCATCAGTGAAGAGGTCGACGTCATCTTCGATCTGGGCTCCGGCAGCCTCAAGAGTTTTCTGGACGCCGGCACCATCAAGCCGTTGGCGGTGATGCAGGACACCCGATCGGCTGCGCTGCCCAACGTGAAAACAGCCAAGGAGCTGGGCCTGCCCGCCGACACCTACATTCGCAGCTGGCAAGGCATTGCCGTCAAGAGCGGCACACCCCAGCCCGTGATCGACAAATTGCACAAGGCCGTGCTGGCGGCTGCCGACACCCCGGCGTTCCGCGCTCGGGCCTGGCAGCTGGCGTCCGACGTGGTGACCAGCAAGACACCGGAAGACTTCCAGCGCTTTCACGACGTCGAACTCGATCGATGGACAGCGCTGATTAAGGCCGCCGGGATCAAGCCGCAGTGACGAATGAAGCCGGCACCATGGGCCTGAATCGCATCCTTGTCACCGGCGCCAACGGAAAGGTGGCGCGCTCGGTGCGCCGGCATCTCGCTGCGCTGTGCTCCGAGTTGCGCCTGACGGACATCGTGGCTTTCGAGTCGGACACCGAGCACGCCAGCGTGCACATCGCCGACTTGTCCGATGCATCCTGCGTGCCGGCGCTGGTGCAGGGCGTGGACGCCATCGTGCACTTTGCCGGTTACCCGCGCGAAGCCGACTGGTCTGTGCTTGTGGATGCGAATCTGCGCACGGTCGTCAACCTGTGGGAAGCAGCCGCTGCGGCCGGCGTGCAGCGCATCATCTATGCCAGTTCGAACCACGCCGTGGGATATTACGCACGCGATGCGCGCATCGACGCCGCGGCGCCGCCACGGCCTGACACGCGCTACGGTGCAACCAAGGTTTTCATGGAAGCGGTGGCCAGCCTGTACGCCGACAAACACGGCCTGCGCGCCTTCGGAATCCGGATTGGCTACTGCGGCCCCGAGCCGCTCGACGCACGCATGCTGGCGCACTGGTTGCATCCCGAAGACCTTGCGCAACTGATCGAGGTCGGTTTGACTGCCGAGTACCAATGCGAGCTGGTCTACGGTGTGTCAGCCAACAGCGCCACCTGGTACGACAACCACCGCGCAGAATCGCTGGGCTACAGGCCCTGTCACAGCGCGGATGTGTTTGCCACCGCGCTGGCGGGCAATGTCACCCACAACCCGGTGGCTGAGCGTTACCAGGGCGGCAGCTTTGCCGCAGATGGCCATGTCGGCGATCCCGAACGTCCTGCCCGCCGCCACGGCAGCCGCTGAGCGCATTGCGCTCGCGGATCCGGATCTTCCGGGCCTGACCGCCTGGCGGGTGGGCAACCGCGTGGGCGAGGCGCCGAACTGGGATCCTGACACCGCCACGCTGCTGTGGATCGACGTGCGTGGACCCGCCGTGTTGCGGCTGGACCCGCGCAAGGCGCTCGTCACTCGCTGGGCATTGCCCGAAGTGGTCGGCGCGATGGGGCTCGCAGAACGTGGCAGCGTGGTCCTGGCGCTGCGTTGCAGCCTGGCACTGCTCGATCTGCACACAGGCCAGTTGAGCAAGTTGCAAACCGTGCCGGGCGAGCCGGATCAAAACCGCCTCAACGACGGCAAGGTCTCGCCAACCGGGCGCTGGTTTGTCTTCGGCTCGATGGACGATCGCGTCGCCGACAAGCAGCCGACCGGTTCGCTCTACTGCGCCGGCCGCGATGGCAGCGTGAGGCGGCTCAGCGACGGCCTGAAGGTGGCCAACGGCATCGCCTTCAGCCCGGATGGACGGACGATCTATTTCTCCGACAGCCACGCCGGCAAGGTGTGGCAGGCGCCGTGGCTGGAGGAGGGCGGCACGATGGGCTCGCCCGGGCTCTTGTGCAGCCCCGACGAGGCCGCCGGCCGGCCCGACGGCGCGGCGATCGACGTACAAGGCGATTACTGGTCCGCTGGTGTCTCGGCGGGCTGTCTGAACCGCTTCT
>JANNMQ010000691.1:0-6330 GCA_031398045.1 Rubrivivax sp. | reverse complement strand
TGCTGGATGGGTGCGGCGTTCAATTGTTCAGCCAGGGTGGCCAGCATGGCTTCGCGGTTGCTTCGGTCGTCTGAAAAAACACGCACTTTGATCAAGCCATGCGCATTCAGCGCCAGGTTGACTTCTTTTTCGACCGCTGGGGTCAGGCCTTCATTGCCGATCATCACCACGGGGGTTAAATGATGAGCGGCGGAGCGGTGCTCCTTGCGTTGGGCAGGGGTCAATTGAATGGCGGGCATGCCCGTATTATCGGCCGTCCATGAAAGTTGCCTCCAAAAGCAAGAAGATCAATAAAGCCTGGCTGCACGACCATGTCAACGACACCTATGTCAAGCTGGCCAAAATTGAAGGCTATCGGGCGCGTGCCGCCTACAAGCTGAAAGAGATTGACGACACGCTCAAGCTGCTGCGGCCCGGCCAGGTGGTGGTAGACCTGGGTGCGGCCCCGGGGGCCTGGAGCCAGTATCTGCGGCGCAAGTTCGCACCCGTCGGTGCCGCTGCAGGCACATTGAACGGCACCCTGATTGCACTGGACATTTTGGACTTCGAACCCATTGAAGACGTCACGTTTTTGCAAGGTGACTTTCGTGAGGATGCCGTGGTCCAGGCGCTGGTGGCTGAATTGGCGGGCAAGCCTGTGGACGTGGTGGTGTCCGACCTGGCTCCCAATCTCTCCGGCATTCAATCGACCGATTCGGCGCGTATCGCGCACCTGGTGGAGCTGGCTGTGGACTTCGCGGTGCAGCACCTGCGGCCCGACGGTGCACTGGTCTGCAAGGTTTTTCACGGCAGCGGATACAGCCAGCTGGTTGACTTGTTCAAGGGCACGTTTCGTGTTGTTAAACCCATCAAGCCCAAGGCCAGCCGTGACAAATCCTCAGAGACCTTTCTGGTCGGCATGGGACTGAAGGCCCGTTAAGCTCATGGTCGCTGCTCGAAAGAAGCCGAAGACAGGCCCCATTCCGGGCCTTGTTGCTCCTCTTGAAGAAACTGATGCAAACCCTTGACTGCCTTAGAATCGTCTCCACCTACCGTGGAGTCCGACCCCGTCAACCCTGGCGCGGCGTACCGCTGAACTTCAAGAAGGAGCCGCGGTGAACAATCAATGGTTTTCAAAGGTTGCTGTTTGGCTGGTGATAGCACTGGTGCTGTTTACTGTGTTTAAGCAGTTTGACCGCAGCACAGCCACCGGCAATCAGATCGGTTATTCCGATTTTCTGGAAGAAGTGCGTGGCAAGCGTATCAAGGCTGTGACGCTGCAAGAAAGCCCTGGCGGTGGCACTGAAATCATTGCCGTCACGAATGACGACAAGCGCTTGCGCAGCACCGCTACTTTCCTGGACCGTGGCTTGGTGGGCGACCTCATCAGCAATGGTGTGAAGTTCGACGTGCGGCCGCGTGAAGAGCCTTCACTGCTGATGAGCATTCTGGTCAGCTGGGGCCCGATGCTGCTGCTGATTGGCGTCTGGGTGTACTTCATGCGCCAGATGCAGGGCGGCGGCAAAGGCGGCGCTTTCAGCTTTGGCAAAAGCAAGGCCCGCATGCTGGACGAGGCCAACAACACCACCACCTTTGCTGACGTGGCCGGTTGCGATGAAGCCAAAGAAGAAGTCAAAGAACTGGTCGACTTCTTGAAAGACCCGCAGAAGTTTCAAAAGCTGGGTGGTCGCATTCCTCGCGGTGTGCTGTTGGTCGGCCCTCCGGGTACTGGCAAAACCCTGTTGGCCAAGGCCATCGCTGGTGAAGCCAAAGTGCCGTTTTTCAGCATCAGCGGCTCTGACTTTGTTGAGATGTTTGTGGGTGTGGGCGCTGCACGTGTGCGCGACATGTTTGAACAAGCCAAGAAAAGCGCACCCTGCATCATCTTCATCGACGAAATTGACGCCGTGGGACGCCATCGTGGCGCTGGTTTGGGTGGCGGCAATGACGAGCGCGAGCAGACGCTGAACCAGATGCTCGTGGAAATGGACGGCTTCGAGACCAACCTGGGTGTCATCGTGATGGCAGCCACCAACCGGCCCGACATCCTTGACCCTGCGCTGTTGCGGCCCGGTCGTTTCGACCGTCAGGTTTATGTGACCCTGCCTGACGTGCGGGGCCGCGAGCAGATTTTGAATGTGCACATGCGCAAGGTGCCTGTGGGGCAAGACATCCGTGCCGACATTTTGGCCCGCGGTACGCCCGGCTTCAGTGGTGCCGACTTGGCCAACCTGGTGAACGAAGCGGCCTTGTTCGCCGCGCGCCGCAACGGCCGTGTGGTGGAGATGGTCGACTTCGAGAAGGCCAAAGACAAGATCATGATGGGCCCCGAGCGCAAGAGCATGGTGATGCCCGAAGAGGAGCGCAAGAACACGGCCTATCACGAGGCCGGCCATGCGTTGGTGGCGCGTCTGATGCCGAAGACCGACCCGGTGCACAAAGTTACCGTGATCCCACGCGGAAGAGCGCTGGGCGTGACCATGCAGTTGCCCGAGGGTGACCGTTACAGCATGGACAAGGAACGCATGCTCTCTACCATCAGCGTGTTGTTTGGTGGCCGCATCGCGGAAGAAGTGTTCATGAACCAGATGACCACCGGGGCCAGCAACGACTTCGAGCGTGCCACCGCCATTGCCCGCGACATGGTCACCCGGTACGGCATGACCGACGAGTTGGGGCCGATGGTTTATGCTGAAAATGAGGGTGAGGTTTTCCTGGGCCGCAGCGTGACCAAAACCACCAGCATGTCCGAAGACACCATGCGCAAGGTGGACGGCGTCATCCGTCGCATCATTGACGAGCAGTACTCGATTGCGCGCAAGCTTATCGAAGACAACAAGGACAAGATGCACGCCATGGCACACGCGCTGCTGGAATGGGAAACCATTGACGCCGAGCAGATTGACGACATCATGGGCGGCAAGCCTCCCCGGGCGCCCAAAGACTGGACGCCGTCGACAAACAGGTCCAGCGGGCCCACGCCGCCTGTCGGCGCTGATAGCGCCCCGGCTGCGGCCTGAACTCTGGCTCGTCGGCCCACCAGGTTGACAAAAAAGCGGGGCTGAGGTCCCGCTTTTTGTTCAGCGGCCTCCAGTGAGCAGGTTTGTGCCGCTGACACCCCCGTCTGGCAGCCATCTTCGCGTGCATGACCATAACTCTTGGCTGTGGCCAGCCCGCGGTCCTGCTACAGAATCCGGGAGACAGCAGGTAGAGTGAATCATGAGCAGAAAATTCTTTGGCACTGATGGCATTCGGGGCACGGTGGGCAAGCCGCCCATCACGCCCGACTTCATGCTGCGCCTGGGCCATGCGGTGGGGCAGGTATTGCGCCGCACCAGCCAGCGTCCCACGGTGCTGATTGGCAAGGACACCCGCATATCGGGCTACATGCTGGAGTCCTCACTTGAAGCGGGCTTTGCGTCGGCCGGTGTTGATGTGCTGTTGACCGGCCCGCTGCCCACCCCGGGCGTGGCTTATCTGACGCGGGCGCGGCGCCTCGACCTGGGCGTGGTCATCAGCGCGTCGCACAACACCTTCGCCGACAATGGAGTCAAGTTCTTTTCCGCACGGGGTGAAAAGCTGCCCGACGACTGGGAGCGTGATGTGGAGGCCATGCTGGAGCAGCCGCCGCAGTGGGTGGAATCAGCGGCGCTGGGCCGGGCCCGCCGGGTAGAAGATGCTCGCGGCCGCTACATCGAGTTCTGCAAAAGCACGGTGCCCTCCACGATGTCACTGCGCGGCATGAAGATCGTGGTTGACGCGGCGCATGGTGCGGCTTATCACGTGGCGCCCGACGTATTTCACGAACTGGGCGCGACGGTGGTGCAGATTGGGTGTTCACCGAATGGCATGAACATCAACGACGGCGTGGGTGCGACATCACCACAAGCCCTGGTGCATGCCGTGGCCGAACACCATGCTGACTACGGCGTGGCGCTGGACGGTGACGCCGACCGCTTGCAACTGGTAGACGGGCAGGGGCGCCTGTTCAATGGCGACGAACTGCTGTACGTGATGGCAGCCGACCGCTTGAGCCAGGGCCGCGAGGTGCCGGGTGTGGTGGGCACGCTGATGACCAACATGGCCGTTGAGCTGGCGCTTTCGCGCTTGGGCGTGACCCTGGTTCGTGCCAAGGTGGGCGACCGTTATGTGCTGGAAGAACTGAACGCACGCGGTTGGCAGTTGGGTGGGGAGAGCTCAGGTCATTTGCTGGCCTTGGACCGCCACACCACGGGGGACGGCATTGTCAGTGCGCTGCAGGTGCTGCGCGCTGTGCAGCGCAGCGGGCAGTCGCTAGCCACATTGCTGGACGGCGTAACGCTTTACCCACAAACCATGATCAATGTGCGGTTGCGCGCCGGCAGTGATTGGAAGGCCAATGTCGGGTTGGCTGCCGCCCAGCGCCATGCAGAGCGCGAACTGGCCGACGCGGGCCGGGTGCTCATCCGCGCTTCGGGCACGGAACCCGTGCTCCGGGTGATGGTGGAAGCGCGCGACGCCGCCATAGGCCAGCGTTGCGCCGAACGCATGGCGGAGGCCGCCGCCGCGGGCTGATCGCGTGGTGGCGCTGCACGGGCCCCACTGCAGCCGCCCGCAGCCTGTGCACACCGGCAAAGAGTACCGTCGGCGGCGTTCGGCGAGCGTCACACAAGTTTGTGACAGAGCAACAGTGGGCCTGGGTGGCTGTCACAGCCTTGTCATGAATGCTTTCTACAGTTGCAGCATTGTTAACTGCTGCACAGAAAGTTCCCGCCATGACACCATTTCGAACGGCCGTTGTCTCCTGCGCTTCACTTTTTGCGTCTGCGGCCGTGCTGGCCCAGGACGTGACGGGCGCGGGCGCCACATTCCCTGCACCCGTCTATGCCAAGTGGGCTGATGCCTACAACAAGGCCACGGGCGCACGCATCAACTACCAGTCGGTAGGTTCAGGCGCCGGCTTACGCCAGATACGTGGCAAGACGGTGGACTTTGGTGCCTCCGACATGCCGTTGACCGACGAAGAATTGGCAAAGGACGGCTTGATCCAGTTTCCTACGGTCATCGGCGGCGTGGTGCCAGTTGTCAACATCCAAGGCATTGCACCGGGACAGATCCGTTTGACTGGCCAGGTCTTGGGTGACATCTACCTGGGCAAGATCGTCAAGTGGAACGACCCCGCGCTGACGGCGCTGAACCCCGGCGTGCCGTTGCCCGATGCAGCCATTTCGCCTGTGCGTCGTGCTGATGGATCAGGCACCACTTTTATCTTCACCAATTACTTGTCGAAGGTGAATGCCGAATGGAAGAGCAAGGTTGGTGAAGGTACCGCCGTGAACTGGCCCACCGGCGCGGGCGGCAAGGGCAATGAGGGTGTGGCCGCGTTTGTGCAGCGACTGCCCAATTCCATTGGGTACGTGGAGTACGCCTACGTGAAGCAAAACAAAATGACGTTCACGCTGATGCGCAACAAAGATGGCAACTTTGTGACGCCCAACGACGACGCCTTTAAAGAGGCCGCGGCAGGCGCTGATTGGAACAAAACGTTTTTTCAGATCACGACAGAACAGCCCGGCAAAAACGCCTGGCCGCTGACCAACCCGACCTACATCCTGATGTTCAAGGCGCAGGACAAGCCCACAGTGGCCACCAACGCACTGAAGTTCTTCGATTGGGCTTTTGTCAATGGCGACAAGATGGCCGATGACCTTGACTATGTGCCGCTGCCGACCTCAGTGAAAGAACTGGTACGCAAGCAGTGGGCCACGCAGCTGAAAGATGCTTCGGGCAAGCCGGTGGCGTTTAAGTAAACCCTGTCCGCAGTGGTCGCTGCAATGTTGCCAACGCAGCGCCCGCGTGGCCCTGCACAACTTCAAGTGGACGCATGATGGCCGCTACACTGCCCGCCAGTCGGTACGAACAAGGTTCAAAGATGGAGCGAGCTTCACCAGGCGGTGACCCGCCTGGTCGCAGACGGGTTTTGCCATGGGCGGACGCCGCGTTTTCTGTGCTCGCACATGGTGCGGCCTGGATCACCTTGCTGCTGTTGGTGGGCATCATCCTGTCCCTGTTTGTGGGTGCCTTGCCCGCCATCAAAGAATTTGGGCTGGGTTTTCTGGTCTCGACCGAATGGGACCCGGTGCAGCTGAAGTTTGGCGGCCTGGTGATGATTTACGGCACGCTGATGACCTCGTTCATCGCGCTGCTGATTGCGGTACCGGTCAGTTTCGGTATCGCCATCTTCCTCACCGAGTTGTCGCCGCTGTGGCTGAAGCGTCCGTTGGGCGTGGCCATTGAACTGCTGGCCGCGGTGCCGTCCATCGTCTACGGCATGTGGGGTCTGTTGGTCTTTGGGCCGATCCTGTCCACCTA
>JANNMQ010000683.1:0-6433 GCA_031398045.1 Rubrivivax sp. | reverse complement strand
GTGCACCTGAGCCTGCCGACCGACGTGCTCGACAACGCCTGCGCGGCAGCACTGCCCGCTGCTGCGGCTTTCGAGGCCGAACCGATGCCGCTGGACGCGGCCGTCGCGGCCGACGTGATGCAGCGCCTGCTGGCGGCCCGGCGCCCGTTGATCCTGGCCGGCCCGGCCAGCATGACACGCCCCGGCCGCATCGCGCTGGACGCGCTGGAAGCCGCCAGCGGCATTCCGGTGGTGGGCATGGAAAGCCCGCGCGGTGTGGCCGATGCCAGCCTGGGTGCCTTTGCGCAGCTGCTGGCGCAGGCCGACGCCGTGCTGCTGCTGGGCAAACGTGTCGACTTCACGCTCAAGTTCGGCCAGGCGCCTTTCCCGGCGCAGGCCGTGGTGATGCAGATCGATGCCGAAGCGGCCGAGACCCTGCGCGCCCGCCAGGCGCTGGGCGCGCGGCTGCAGCTCACCGCGGTGGCCGATGCGCCGCAGGCCCTGCAGGCCCTGACCGCGGCGGCCCGTCCCCACGCTGCGGCGGCGTGGCACGCCGAGGTGCGCGCCGCCATCGCGTTTCGTCCGCCGGCCTGGGACGAGGCGCGCTCTGAACAGCCCGGCCGCCTGCACCCGGTGCAGATGCTGCGGCCGCTGCAAGCCCTGCTGGACAGCCACCCCGAGGCCGTGCTGGTGTGCGACGGCGGCGAAATCGGCCAGTGGGCGATGGCCTGCCTGCACGCGCCACACCGCGTCAACAACGGCGTGGCCGGTTCCATCGGCTCGGGCCTGCCCTATGCGCTGGCCGCGCGTGTGGCGCAGCCGCAAGCCCCGGTGGTGGCGGTGATGGGCGACGGCACGGTGGGCTTTCACATCGCCGAATTCGACACCGCCGTGCGCTGCGGCCTGGGCTTCGTCGCGGTGATTGGCAACGACGCACGCTGGAACGCCGAGTACCAGATCCAACTGCGCGACTACGGCCCCGATCGCCTGCTGGGCTGCGAGCTGAACCCCACGCGTTACGACGCGGTGGCGGTGGCTTTTGGTGCCTGGGGTGCCCACGTCACCGAGGCTGCTGACATGGCTGCCACAGCGCAGGCGGCGCTGGCCAGCGGCCAGCCGGCCTGTGTCAACGTGATGATCGAAGGCGTGGCGGCCCCTGTCATCACATGCTGAACTGAACCGGGCCACAGCGCGCAGCTGGCCGGCTTGCGAAGTGCTGAGCCCTATTGAGCTTCTTCAGCTTCTTGACCTGCCCCAGATCCCGCCGCTGGCCGGGTTTTTGCTGGCGGCAGGGGTGAACAGACAGAAACAGGTCAGGGATGCCCCGGCTGGCATTCGCGGCTCCGGCTGGCACACTGGCAGGCTTGCCCAGCAAGGACCTCTTCCATGACCCTGAACCGCCGTCATTTCATTGCCAGCGCTGCTTGCACGAGCGCATGGGCCCCCGGGCTGGCTAACGCACAAAACACATGGCCCACCAAGCCGGTGCGCATCGTTGTGCCTTTTGCAGCCAGCGGCACCACCGACATCCTGGCGCGCGCGTTGGCGCCTGAACTGCAGCGCGTCTTTGGCCAGCCTTTTGTGGTCGACAACAAACCCGGCGCCGGTGGCAACAGCGGCAGTGCCGAGGTGGCCAAGGCAGGCGCTGACGGCTACACGCTGCTGATGGGCACGGTGGGCACCCACGCCATCAACCCCAGCCTCTACCCGAAGATGCCCTACGACGCGGCGAAAGACTTTGCACCCGTGACGCTGGTGGCCGGTGTACCCAACGTGCTGGTCATGAACCCCGGCAGCGCACAGCGCCTGGGTGTGAACAACGTGCAAGACCTGATCAAGGCGCTGAAGGCCAACCCCGGCAAGTTGAACATGGCCAGCTCGGGCAACGGCACCAGCATTCACCTGGCCGGTGAGCTGTTCAAGACCATGACCGGCACCTTCATGGTCCACTTGCCCTACCGCGGCAGTGGCCCGGCGCTGATCGACCTGATGGCCGGCAATGTGGACGTGATGTTCGACAACCTGCCCAGCGCCATGCCACACATCAAGAGCGGCCGCCTGAAGGCGCTGGCCGTCACCAGCGCGGCGCGTTCAGGCGCCCTGCCCGAACTGCCCACGGTGGAACAAGCCGGCGGCGCAACGCTGAAAGCTTACGAAGCCAGTTCCTGGTTTGGCCTGCTGGCGCCGGCGGGCACGCCGGCCGACATCGTCTTGCGGGTGCAACAAGAAACCGCCAAGGCCCTGGGCAGCGCAGCCATGAAAGAACGGCTGCTGGCCCAAGGCGCGATACCCAGCGGCAACACGCCGGCTGAATTTGCGCGCTTCATCGAAGCCGAAACACAGAAGTGGGCGCGTGTCGTGAAAGCCTCTGGCGCCAAGGTGGACTGAGCGCTATTTCACGCGCCATGGCTGCCGCCGCGCACGCGGCCAGAAAAAAGCCGCCTCGGAGGGCGGCTTTTGGCTGATCGTGCAGCCTGGTTTGACAGCCTGGTTTGGCAGCCTTACTTGGCAGCCTTACTTGGCAGCCTTCTTGGCTACCGTTTTGGCGGCCGGCTTGGCAGCAGCTTTGCCGGCGGGCTTCGCAACGGGCTTGGCCACCGCGGGCGCGGCTGATTTCTTGGCTACGGGTTTGGCTGCGGGTTTGGCTGCAGTCTTGGCAGCCATTTTGGCCATCGGCTTGGCAGCCGCCTTCTTGGCCACCGCAGCTTGGGGCGCCGCAGCGGGCTTGAACTTGTCGCTGGCAGCCTTCTTCAGCATCGAAGCTTCTTTTTCAATCGCCTTCTTCAAGGCCTTGGCCTTGCGTTCAGCGCTGACCTGCAACTTGGCCATTTCCCTGCTGGCGCTGCGCTGGGTGGCTTGCAGCTTCTTTTCAGCCGCCAGCACCGACTTGCGCGCCGATGCACCGGCCTTGCTGAGTTGTGCTTCAGCTTTTTTCAGCTGCGCTTCAGCAGCCTTCACCAAACCGCTGATGCCACGCTGTGCATCGTCGCGCTGTTTCATCGCGCCTTTTTTTACCTTGCCCAGACGGGCCGCCATGGCCTCGCCAACGGCGGTGAACTTGTGCGACACGGCGGTGCCCACTTCTTTGGCTGCAGCGCTCAGGTGGTCGGTGGCTTGTGCCAGTTCGGTGGGCTTGGTGGTTTTGCGGGTAGCCATAGGTTCGTCTCCTGGTGGTTGATTACAGCTGCGGATCATCGCCGCGTTCACGCCGTTCTTGGCCTGCACGGGCCAGGTTGCGTGCTTCAAGCGCCGCAAGTGCAGCACCCTGACAACACAATGGCGGGCGACGCACGCCGAGCATGGCCTTCAGTCGCGCCCCGCCTGGCGCGACACGGCCAGTTTTTCGCCCAGCAGACCACGGGGCCGCAACACCAGCATCCACGCAATCAGCACGCCAATCAGCACCACCTGCAACGCCGCACCACGTGCCTGTTCGGCTTGCGGTATCCACTGGCGCAACAGGCCCCCAGCGCCGGCCCAGAAGGCCCACACCACATAAGCGCCCAGCACCGCACCGCGGTTGTTGCCTGAACCACCCACGATGAGCATGGCCCACATTTGAAAAGTTAGGATGGGCAAGAAATCTTCGGGTGCGATGTAGCCCACGAAGTGCGCTTGCATCGCACCGCCCAGGCCCATCAGCATGCTGCCCAGCACAAAGGACTGCAGCTTCAACGCAAAAGGCGACTTGCCCAGCGATGCGGCCGCCGTTTCGTCCTCCCGAATGCCCCGCAGCGCACGCCCCCAGGGGCTGTGCACCAGGCGCTGCAGCGCCGCGTAGGCCACGCCCAACACAGCCACCACCAGCGCCAGATACACCAGCGTCCACGCGGTGCCGGTGCCCAGCCAGCCCTGCAGCGGTTTGGGAATGAACTGCACACCAAAGGGCCCACCCGTCAGCCGCTGTGCATTCAAAGCCACCAGCTGGATGACCACCGCGATACCGAAGGTGGTGATGGCCAGGTAGTCGTCGCGCAGCCGCAAGGTCAACAGCCCTACCAGCGCGCCGGCAGCCCCTGACGTAGCCATCGCCGCCAGCCAGCCCAGCGCCACCGGCCAGCCCAGGCCGCCCAGGCGCCCGTCGATGGGCGGCGTGGTCAGCAGTGCCGAGGTGTAGGCGCCGATGGCTACAAAACCCGCCACACCCACATTGAACAGGCCGGTGAAACCCCATTGCAGGTTCAGCCCCAGCACGATGACAGCAAACACGGTGGCAAACACCAGGAAGAAGCTGCCGTAGGAAAGCGCGCCGGCCAGGTCCATGGTCAGGGCCCCTTGTGGCCAAACAGACCGGTGGGCCGCACCAGCAGCATCGCGATCAACACCCCAAAAGCTGCCGCTGCGCGCCATTCGGCACCCACCCAGGCCACCGCGGCGCTTTCGGCCAAACCCACCACCAAGCCACCCACCACCGCGCCCCAGACCGACCCGATGCCACCCAGCACCACGGCAGCAAACAGCGGCAGCAGCAGGTCCAGCCCCAGCGTGGGCCGCAGTTGCACCGTCAGGCCTGCAAACACGCCCGCCAGCGCCGCCAGCACGCCGCCCAACAACCAGGTGGTGCGCAGCATGCGTTCGGGGTCGATGCCGACCACACGCGCCAGTTGCGGGTTGTCAGCCGTGGCGCGCATCGCGCGGCCCAGCGTGCTGCGCGTCAGGAACAGGTGCAGCACCACCACGGTGACCGCCGTCAGGCCCATCACCAGCAGATGGTCGGGCGTGATGCGCAAGCCGCCGGCCACCGAACGCGGCAGCAGCGGCCACGCGATCTGCAGTTCCTGCGAGTAGTAGCGCGGCACGCCGCCATAAAAAAACAGCAGCAGGTTGCGCAGCGCCAACGCGGCGCCGAAGCTGGCTATCACCAGCGTGATGCTGCCTTGCAGCCGCAGCCGCTTGAAGAGCAGCGCGTCCAGCGCCAGCGCCATCAGCGCGGTCAGCAGCGCCGCCACCAGCAGCGCCAGCAGCAGCGGCGCGCCAAAGCTGAAAGGCGTGAACACAGAAGGCGGTTTTGCACCATCAGCCCAGCCGATGGCGGCAAACACGGCCAGCGCCGACAGCGCGAAGTAGGAACCCCAGGCCAGAAATTCACCATGGCCAAAGTTGGAAAAACGCAGGATGGAAAACGTCAGCGTCAGGCCGATGGCACCCAGCGAGATGATGGAACCGATGATCAGGCCGTCGGCCAACACCTGCAGCATGTCAGTGCGCCCCTTCGATGGACGTTGCCGCTGCGTCGCCGTGGCGGCCCAGGTAGAGCGCCGCCAGCCGTGGGTCGGTGGCCAGGCCTGCGGCCGGGGCCACCAATCGTTCACGCCCTTCCACCAGCACCACCGCGCGGTCGGCCAGCGCCAGCGCGGCCTTCACGTTCTGTTCCACCAGCAGCATCGTCACACCACTGGCGCGCACTTCAGCCAGTTTGTCGAACACCTGCGCCACCAGCTTGGGGCTCAAGCCGGCCGAAGGTTCGTCCAGCATCAGCATGTGCGGGCGTGTTATCAACGCCCGCGCCACCGCCAGCATCTGGCGCTGGCCGCCCGACAAGCGCCCGGCGGGCAGTGCACGCTGGCGCTGCAGGTCGGGGAACATCGCATACACCGGCGCCAGACGTTCGTCGCGCGCTGCGCGGCCCTTCACGCCCTGCATCAGGGCGGCGGCCAGCTCCAGGTTTTCAGCCACGGTCAGCGCGGCAAAGATGTTTTCCGTCTGCGGCACAAAGGCCAGGCCGCGGTGCACCAGCTGGTGCGACGGCACACGGGTGATGTCTTGTGGCGTGCCTTGTGCATCAAGCAGCCACACCGTGCCGCCGCTGATGGGCACCAGCCCCGCCACAGCCTTCACCAGCGTGGACTTGCCGGCACCGTTGGGGCCCAGGATGGCGACGATTTCACCGCGCACAACCACCAGTGACGCGCCGCGCACGATAGGCAGGCCGGGTTCGTAGCCAGCCTGCAGCTTGTGGATCGCCAGCACTGGCGCGGTCATGCGGCAGTGCCCAAGTAAGCCTCGACCACACGCGGGTCGTTCAGCACCACCGCCGGGTCGCCCTGCGCCAACAAACGGCCTTGCGCCATCACCATCACCGGCTGGCACAGGTGCTGCACCAGTTCCATGTTGTGTTCAATGATCAGAAAACTCAGGCCCTGCGCGTTCAGCCGCTCGATGCGTTCGACGATCTGCACCAGCAACGCCGGGTTGACGCCGGCTGCCGGCTCGTCCAGCAGCACCAGTTGGGGCTGCGCCACCATCACACGCGCCAGTTCCAGCAGCTTGCGCTGGCCGCCCGACAGTACCCGCGCCGGTTCATGCGCCAGTGTGCTCAGGCCCACGAAGTCCAGCCAGTGCAACGCGGCGGCGCGTGTCTGCGCTTCTTGTGCGGCCACCACACGCGGCTGCAACCAGTTGGCCCACAGTCGTTCACCCAATTGGCCGCGCGGGCTGAGCATCACGTTTTCCA
>JANNMQ010000676.1:0-3797 GCA_031398045.1 Rubrivivax sp. | reverse complement strand
GCCAAGAAGGACTGGTGGACGGCCCGTGACGGCTCCACTGGCTTCTGGATCGTCGGGGGGCCGATGTGAACCGCGACGAGAACGTCGAGGAAGCCCAGTGCGACTCGCTGAAGCAGCACACCCTCCACACGGACGCCGTGGTGGTCTACCTGAGGTGCCGCAAGGCTGCGGACCACCCGGGGAAGAACCACGACCACCGGTGGTCCTCCTGGACCGACGACGAAGAGGCTGGGTGTGGATGCCGCACCGCTGTTCAATCAGCCTGGCGACGCCGGCGCCCGTCCACAGCAGGTTGGGCAGCGCCAGTTGCTCGGGCGTGTTTTCGGCGATCAGCCTGAGCACCAGAGCTTCCTGCCCCGGATCAAGCAGACGGCCGTCGCCGATCTTGTGGCCGTTCGGGGCGTCGTGCAGCCCGTCTGCGCCGCAAACGTCGTGGCGCTTGCAGATTCCGAAGACCCCGGTACGGCTCAGCCCGGTCCGCAGGGCGATCTCGTCATAAGTGCAGCCCGCCTCGCGCAGCTGGATCACCACCACGCGACGGTCGTAGCGGGCTTCGCCGGACAGCGATCTCATGTCCACAGGTCTCATGCCTTCATCTGGGGACGATTCGGCCCGACAAAAGGGTGCCGAGCGCGTGATTGGGCGCACAACGGACACAGCCACCGCTCGCAGATCGTCAGCTGACTCAATGGCCGGCGTCGCAGCGAAGCATTGCTGTACCGGTTCCATGACCGCAGGCTTCGGACTTTATTGCCAGCTTGAGCGTGTAGCGGTACGCCGTGAGCTTGCCCACTGCCTCGCTGCGCCGATACCTCGGCTCCTCCAGCACCGCCCTCTTCAGCCACTGGCGCACCGTGTGGCGCGACAAACTCGTCAGTCGTACGATCTCCCGCACAGACTTCTTCTCGCAGAATGCATTCGCTTTGCCTGGCCAATCATGGCCCTGGTGATGACTCCTTCTCCCCTGCCCAAGAAGGAGGCAGGTAGGTTGGACAGCCGGGTCAAATTTGGATCGGCGCTATCGCTGTGAGTGAGTCAATCTTCGGTCGGCGTCAACACGGGTGGCCCTAGCGCCGCACCTGTGCACGCCACGAGTCATCCACCGGGATAATGGCCACACCGTCCCTTTGCTGTAGCAACGACGGAAGTTTCTGTAGCAAATGCGTAGCACTGAGCCCATGTTTTGATGTGGTTTTCTGTGCTGATTCACGCAGACAATGAAGTCGTAAGCCATTGATTAATATAAATAAATCAACAACTTTCCGTCCTTGGCGCCTGTCCGTTGCGCCCATGATGGACTGGACTGACCGCCACTGCCGTTACTTTCACCGTCTGCTAACGCGCCATGCGCGCCTTTACACCGAGATGGTGACCACCGGCGCGCTGCTGCATGGCGACCTGCCGCGGCACCTGGACTTCAACCCCGAAGAACACCCGGTGGCCCTGCAATTGGGAGGCAGCGAGCCGGCCGACCTGGCAGCCTGCGCCCGCATGGCGCAGCAATGGGGCTATGACGAGGTGAATCTGAACTGCGGTTGCCCCAGCGAAAGGGTGCAACGCGGCGCCTTCGGGGCCTGTCTGATGGCAGAGGCCGAACTGGTGGGCGACTGCGTAGACGCTATGCAACAGGCTTGCACGCTGCCGGTGACGGTGAAACACCGCATCGGCATCGACAAACAGGAAAGCTACGACTTCGTGCGTGACTTTGTCGGCACCGTCCACCGGCGTGGCGCCTGCACCGTGTTTGTGGTGCACGCACGCAGCGCCTGGTTGAAAGGCCTTAGCCCAAAGGAAAACCGCGAAGTGCCGCCGCTGCGCTACGAGACGGTCTACCGCTTGAAAGCAGACTTTCCGCACCTGACTTTTGTGCTGAATGGCGGCGTTACCAGCAACGAGCAGATTAGGCACCACCTGCAGCATGTGGATGGTGTGATGGTGGGCCGGCAGGCTTACCACGACCCCTGGTTGATGGCCAGCTGGGACCATCGCTTTTTCGGCGACCCGGACGAGCACCGCACACGCGACGCGGTCGAAGCGCAGATGGTGGCTTATCTTGAACAGGTGGCCAGCCAAGGCCGTGGCTGGGGCCATGCGTCGCGCCACTTGGTGGGTCTGCGCCACGGACAGGCCGGCGCGCGCCGCTGGCGCCAGGTTTGGAGCGACCCGCAGTGGCGTGCAGGCAGCCCCGGTGCTGCATCCGTGCAGGCACAAGTGGCCATGGGTAGGGCGCCAATGAGTTGTTTTGCGTGCACGCCAGATACCGCTTGCGTATAGGCGCGCGTGCTTGCAACAGTACTGGCTCAGTACTGGCTTACTACTGGCTCACACAGTCAGAAAGAGCAGCAGTAAACCAGCTGACTGCAGCATCCACAAACGCAACTTGAAGGCGCTCTCCACGTTGACCTTTCGTTCTTGAAAGGACCGTCGGGAACCTGGCTTCCACGCCAAACTGCCAATCCCCATCGTCGGCTGATGCGGCCCAACGAACGCTGAAGTTGCTACAGCGGCAGCGGTTCAGCTGCCGGGTTTGCGTGCAAACCGCTGCCCTGCCGGCGTCAGGTCCGCGCGGCCCAAACAGCCTGGGTACGGGTACTTCCGCCGCTTGTTGCGCTGTACGGGAATGCGTATCCTCCCCATTCGTAAGCCTGGGTTGAGCCTTGAGGAGACGTGGCGATGATCAGCGAAAGCGTCCTGAATCTGCAACAGAAGGTGAAGCAGTTCGCCGAGGCAGGCCGGAAGCACGGTGTGACCTGGAGTGACGCCGCCATCGCAACGCCCTACAGAGGGGACGCGCGACAGTTCGCCGAATTGATAAGGAACGGCGATGAGCTCAGTCACGAGACCGTAAAGGGCGTTCTGCGGACTTGGGGGCGCCTGATCAAGGAAAAGCAACTGGAAGTGGCCTCTGAACGGGGCGTGTCGCCCAAGGTGACGGTGCCCACCAAGACGATGAAGCTGGTCGAAGAATCCGCTTCCGAGGTGGTGGGGCTGACTGAGGCGGAGGCGCTTGAGTCACTGAATGCCCACAACGAACATCGGCGGAAATACGGCGCGGCTGACCTGGTGTACGACGCTCGACTTGCGACCAAAGCCCAGGCCTGGGCCAACCATCTCGCGCGCAGGCTCGTGGCCGGGCATGGGATGGAGCACTGCAGCGTCAGGACGGTGGAAGGCCTGGAAGGCAACACGGGCGAGAACCTGGCCATGGCCGGGGGCAGCGGCTATGTGCCGGGCGCCTACAAGCCCAACCACGCCAAGCCGGTGAAAGACTGGGTCGACGAGGTGAAGGACTACGACCTGGTCAAAAAGGAACCCAAGCCAAGGGCTGGGGCCACCGGTCACTTCACCCAGGTGGTGTGGAAGGGTACGACGCGGGTCGGCTGCGGGTTTGCGCTGGTCTACTATGGCCAGAAGCAGTTTGCCGCCGTGTGGGTGAGCAACTACCACCCGGCGGGCAACGTCGTCGGCCATCACGCAAAAAATGTAGGCTGAGCGTCTGCGCGGCGCTTCAGGGATACTTGCTCATGGGCCCTGCTGATCAGTTTGCATCCCTCCTCGTCCGGCTACTGGGCGCCCAGTGCGGGCGGCGCAGCATCTTGCAGGTGCCCTTGTTGTACGTGCGCTTTTGTATGTGCGTGCATGTGCGTGCATGTACGTGCATGGACGTGCACGTACGGCGTCCAGGCGTGTAAGGCCCGAGCTGCCGGCGGCGACCCGGCCGCATGCAACCAATAAGTTTCTTGCAAATGCCAACCACATCCACCCCTGCGCACAAACAGCCCCTGCTGGCCATCATC
>JANNMQ010000675.1:0-5932 GCA_031398045.1 Rubrivivax sp. | reverse complement strand
GCCGCGCGGCTGATGATGCGCAGCCCCGGCGTAAACGGCGGCGGCGCGCCCACCCATTCGCTGCGCAGCACCAGGGCCGGAGCCGCTTGGGTCCAGGCCCACAGTCCATGTTCATGCTGGTAGTGGTCGCACCACAGGTTCAGGCCCGCTGAAGCGCCCAGCTCCAGCACCGCCAAGGGCAGCCCGGTACGCGCAGCCACGAACAACAATCCGGGCAACAGGGCCGCGCTGCGCTGCACCTCATTGGTTTGCGGCGGTACCCGCAGCACGGCGCGCAGGGTGGCTTGTTGGCTGCGCCAGGCTTCGTCGATGGCGGCATCGATGGCGCTGTTGATGGCGGTAATGATGGCGGCATCGGGCGCAGTGCCCGCTGCAGGGCTCGACAGGCTGCCAGCAGCCAATGCCGTGGAAGGCCACAAACCCGCCCAGGGCGCCCGACCCTCCAGCGCCAGCAGGTGCAGCGCCGCCAGCCAGCGCAGCGGCACCGCGGCAGCCAGCGGATCGGGGCCCAGCTGGCACAGCAGTGCCAACGCCGGGCCGTGTGCAAAGCCAGGGTCAGAGCCAGAACCAGGGGTTGATGCCGCCGGCTGCTTTTGCAACCAGGACGCACTGCGCTGCAGCACCCGGGCACTGAAAGGCGCCACGGGTTTGCACCAGGACGCCTGGCGAAGAAAGGCGGCCAGCACCGCGTCGGTGGTGGCCGGTATCACGGCGGGCGTCTGCAGCCGGACACCACAGCGGGCACCCTGCCTGGTGCTGTCAGCTTTCCAGCCGCTCTTCGATGCGCGCCTTGGTGGCCAACATCTCGGCGGGCAGGCCGTGTTCCAGCTGTTTGAACAGTTCGGTGTGCAGGGTCAGTTCTTGCTGCCAGGCCGCCTTGTCGATGCCGATGACGGTGTTGAACTGGTCCCGCGTGAAGTTCAGTCCTTGCCAGCGGATGTCTTCATAGCTGGGGCTGATGCCAAACAGGTTGGCCACGCCTTGCGCCTGGCCTTCCACCCGGCCCAGGATCCATTCCAGCGCGCGCATGTTTTCGCCATAGCCCGGCCAGACAAACTTGCCGTCGGCGCCCTTGCGGAACCAGTTGACACAGTAAATGCGTGGCAGCTTCACGCCGTTGGCCGCACCAGCAGCGCTGACCTGTGCACCCAGGTCCAACCAATGCTGGAAGTACGACGCCATGTTGTAGCCGCAGAAGGGCAGCATCGCAAACGGGTCGCGGCGCACGGCGCCGTTGCCGCCGGCCATGGCGGCGGTGGTTTCACTGCCCATGGTGGCGGCCATGTAGACGCCCTCGGTCCAGTTGCGCGCTTCGGTCACCAGCGGCACCGTGGTGCTGCGGCGGCCGCCAAAGATAAACGCGTCGATAGGCACACCGGCCGGGTTGTCCCATTCGGGGTCGAGCACCGGGTTCATGGTGGCCGCCACGGTGAAGCGCGAATTGGCTTGCGCAGCGGCGCGCGGTTTGCCGTTTTCCAAGTTGGCCTGGGCAATGGCCGGTGTCCAGTCGCGGCCCTGCCAGTCGATCAGGTGCGCCGGCGGTGTGTCGGTCATGCCTTCCCACCACACGTCACCGTCATCAGTGAGCGCCACGTTGGTGAAGATGGTGTCGCTTTTCATCGACTCCATGCAGTTGGGGTTGGTGTGTTGGTTGGTGCCGGGCGCGACACCGAAGTAACCCGCTTCGGGATTGATGGCACGCAGGCGGCCGTCGGCGCTGGGCTTGATCCAGGCGATGTCGTCGCCGATGGTGGTGACCTTCCAGCCCTGGTAGCCGGCAGGCGGCACCAGCATGCTGAAGTTGGTTTTGCCACAGGCGCTGGGGAAGGCGGCAGCAACGTGGTACTTTTTTCCCGCCGGGTTGGTGACACCCAGGATCAGCATGTGCTCGGCAAGCCAGCCTTCGTCGCGGCCCATGTTGGACGCGATGCGCAGTGCAAAACACTTTTTGCCCAGCAGCGCATTGCCGCCATAGCCCGAGCCGTAGGACCAGATTTCTCGCGTTTCAGGGTAGTGCACGATGTATTTGGTTTTGTTACACGGCCACGCAACGTCGTTTTGTCCTTCAGCCAGCGGCACGCCCACGGTGTGTACGCAGGGCACAAATTCGCCGTTGGTGCCCAGCACGTCCAGCGCGCCGCGGCCCATGCGGGTCATCACGCGCATGCTGATGGCCACGTAGGCACTGTCAGTCAGTTCCACACCAATGTGCGCAATGGGGCTGCCCAGTGGGCCCATTGAAAAGGGCACCACGTACATCGTGCGGCCCTTCATGGCGCCCTTGAACAGGGCCGGTGTGCCGTCAGGGCGGCCGGTTTCCAGGATGCCGCGCATCTCGGCCGGGGCCAACCAGTTGTTGGTGGGGCCGGCGTCTTCTTTCCTGGCGCTGCAAATGTAAGTGCGGTCTTCAACCCGTGCCACGTCGTTGGCATCGCTGCGCGCCAGGTAGCTGCGCGCGCGTTTGGCCGGGTTGAGTTTCATCAGGGTACCGGCTGCGATCAATTGCTCGATCAGGCGGTCGTACTCGGCCTGGCTGCCGTCACACCAGTGCACGTCCTGGGCTTCGGTGAGGGCGGCCATCTTGGCCACCCATTCAATCAGGCGCGGGTGCTGGATGTGTTCGGGCACGTTCAGCGGCGTGCCTTCCATAACGGGGCGGTTCATGCGGGACTCCAATCAAAGTAATGAAAAAACGGGATTTGGCGAACACCGCAGACCCCCACACCGACCTTCGAAACCAACCCGCCGCCCTACCGCCCGGTGCTTGCCAAATACCACCCCTTGCAGACGGGGGGAGGGCCATTGTGCGGGCAATGTAATCACGTGGTAACCACCCGGCCGCAGGTGGGTTATGCAAATGGCGCATGACTTTATGCCGGGTTTAGACCTCACCCGACCCCTACCCGGGGCTACCCAAAACAAACGCCCAGGGTGTTACACAACGTAGCCGGCCCGCCGGCACAACAGCCCCGGACGGGGTGAACCATGCCGGGCCCGCTTTAGTTGATGGCCTTCACAGGCGCGCCGGCTGCCGGATCAGTGCCGCCCCCATACACGCCGTTCAACAGCCGCAGCTGCGCTTCGGTGTGTGCACCGCCCGACAGCCGCACCAGTTCGGCAAAACCGCCCCGGGGCATGGCAGTGACGCGCAGGGTGTAGGGCCGTGCAGCGGCGCGGTCGGCAGCCGTCAGCACACGCATCGAAGCCTCGGCCTCGGCCATCGGGCCCGCGGCGCGCTGGGCGGCGCTGGCGTCACTGGCCGCGTCTTGCAGCAGGTAGTTGCGGTTGCCCGGGCCTGTCACCACCGAAAACCGCAGCCCTTGCACCTGGCCATTGGCCGCGCGCTTGGAACCCGTGAAGTAAGTCAGCGGCAACCCGTTGACCTGGCGTTTTTCGGTGCGGCCTTCGGTGGGCTTGACCACATTGCGGATGATCTCTTCGTGTGTGTTGCCGGCATTGGCCGGCACCAACCGCACGATGAGCCCGGCGTCGCCCGCACCGTTGACCAGCATGATGGCTTCGGGGGTGTTGCGCACCAGCCAACCTTGCGGTGCGGTCAGCGCGATGCCCAGGTCTTCATGGAAGAAGTTGCGCCCGCGCACCACACCCTGCTCACGGCTGTCGCCATAGGGCATGCCTTCGATGGCTTTGTAGTAGCGCGCTTGGGCGTCGTTGCTGTAGTTGCCGGTGTAGGTGGCCGCCACGCGCTCGATGTCAGCCAGCCGCTGGTCGTTGGTGGGGTGCGACGCCAGCCAGCTGCTGCCACCGCCGGCTGGTTTGCCCTGGGCGCGCGCCTGGTCGTTGGCGTACTGCTCCTGGCGCTTCAACACACCAATGACATCGACCATGTTGCGCGGGTTGTAACCGTTGCGCGCCAGGTATTCGGCGCCCAGCTGGTCGGCTTGCGTCTCCTGGTCGCGGCTGTAACGCGCCACGGTTCCAGCAGCCACACTTTGCCCAATCTGGCTGGCCGCTTGCGCCGCACCTTGAACACCCGTGGTGCCTTCTATCAGCACCCCCAGCACGGTGGCGGCGAGCACGCCGATGCCGGCGTTTTGCTGCCGCGTGGCGCGTTGCGCTCCGTGGCGCGCGGTGACATGGCCGATCTCGTGGCCAATGACGCCGGCCAGCTCGGCTTCGCTGTCCAAATAGGCCATGATGCCGCGCGTCACGTAGACGTACCCGCCGGGCAGCGCAAAGGCGTTGACTTCAGGGCTATCCAGCACGGTGAAGGTCCACTTCAGCTGGCTGCGGTGCGACAGCTTGGCCAAGCGTTGGCCCACGTCATTGACGTAGGCCTGCAGGGCCGGGTTGGCCAGCACCCCGTATTCCTGCAGCACAGTTTGGTGGGCTTTGGCGCCTTCGGTGATTTCGGCCTGCTCGTCCATCACCGAACGTTCGGTTTTGCCCGTCACCGGGTTGACCACCTGCGAGCCGCAGGCACCCAACAGCAGCAGGGCGGTGAAGGCACTGCAAAGGGCCTGCAGGCGCAGCCAGCGGGAAAACTTCATGCTGAACTCCTTGTAAAAACTCGCATCCGGGGCCCTGCCCCGGATGGGAACGAATGGCGCACGGAATGTCGCAACAGCAGTCGCAACAGCGGTCGCAACAACGGTTGCAACAGCGGTCGCCACAGCGGGAACCGTGCGGAGTGTGACCCCAGTTTGCACGCCGGCCCGCCACCTGCACAACCGATCCTGCGCCGGGGGCACCGTCGCCGCCCACAATCAGCGGCATGACGATGACCGTGTTACGGGTATGCACCGGCGGCGCCCGCGCCACGCAGATAGCGGGCAAACGCGTGATGACCGCGATCCACAAAACCCCGGTGCAAGGCCCGGTGGCGGTGGGCCCTTTGGGTTTGCAGGGCGACGAGCAGGCCGACCTCAGCGTGCACGGCGGCCTGTCGAAGGCGGTGTACGCCTACCCCAGCGAACACCTGCCCTTCTGGCAGACGGTGCGCGCACAGGCCCGCGTGTCGCTGTGGGAAGACGGCTTGCCACAAGGCGTTCTGGGTGAAAACCTGCTGCTGCAGGGCGTGCTGGAAAAAGACCTGTGGGTGGGCGACCGCCTGCTGTTGCCGCAGTGCACGCTGTTGGTCAGCGAACCGCGCCTGCCCTGTTTCAAGTTTGCTGCAGCCCTGGGTTTTCCGCAGGCCGTGAAGCTGATGGCGCAGTCGGGCTACTGCGGCAGTTACCTGGCTGTGCTGGAGGGCGGTTTTGTGCAGGCCGGCGACACCTTTGAACTGCAGCCCGGCCCGCGCCAGGTGGGCATCGACGAGCTCTTTCGGGCCCGGGCGCGTGGCATGCGTGGATGAAACAGGGCCGCCACCCCGGGTGTGAAGTACAAGCCCAGCGCAGCGCCGACGACCACCAGGCGGGTCACGCCGCCAGCAGCGTCGGGTAGTCGGTGTAACCGGCAGCGCCGCCACCGTACAAGGTGGTGGTGTCGAGCGCATTCAGCGGCGCCTGCTCCCGCCAACGCCGTCCCAGGTTGGGGTTGGCAATGAAGGGCCGGCCAAAAGCAACCAAGTCGGCAGCACCTGCGGCCACCGCGTCTTCGGCCATGCCGCCGGTGTAGCCGTTGTTCACCATCCAGGCGCCCTGGAAGTGCCGGCGCAGCGCGGCGTAGTCAAAAGGTGCGATGTCCCGCCGGCCGCCGGTCTGGCCTTCTATCAGGTGCAGGTAGGCCAGGTTCAGCGGCGCCAGGCTTTGCACGGCATGGGTCATCAGTGCTTGCGGGCTGCTGTCGGGGCCAGCGTCGTTGCTGGGCGTCACGGGCGACAGGCGCATGCCGGTGCGGCTGCCGCCAATGGCGCCAGCCACCGCTTGCGCCACTTCCAACAGCAGGCGGCAGCGGTTGTTGATGCTGCCGCCATAACTGTCGGACCTGTCGTTGATGCTGTCGCGCAAGAACTGGTCGATCAGATAGC
>JANNMQ010000668.1:0-2168 GCA_031398045.1 Rubrivivax sp. | reverse complement strand
GGTGTTGCTGCCGGGCGCGACATCGATGGTGCGCGGCGCTCGGCCCACCGGCACCAGCACCGAAAACACGGTGCCGTGGCCGATGCGCGAACGCACGCTGATCGGCGCTTGCATCAGCGACGTCAGGCGCTTGACGATGGCCAGGCCCAGCCCCAGGCCCTTGCGGTGGTGGGCCAGCAGGGGGCGGTTGCTTTGCGCCTGGTAAAACTCGTCGAAGATGCGCGGGAGGCTGTTTTCGCCGATGCCGATGCCGGTGTCCCACACCTGCACCAGCAGGCGCGGGCCTTCGGGCGTGTGGCGCAGCCTGCAGCTCAGCAGCACACCGCCGTCGTCGGTGTAACGGATGGCGTTGCTGACCAGGTTGCGCAGCACACGCTCCAGCAGCACGGGGTCGGTGTGCGCCACGTGGGTGTCGCCGCGGAAGCTGAGCATCAGGCCCTTCTCGAACGCCGCCGGTTCAAAGTGCAGCCGCAGGCGCGAAAACAGGTCGCGCAGGCGCACCGGCGCGGGGTTCACGTCAACACCGCCTGTGTCGATGCGGGTGATGTCCAGCAGCTCGCCGAACAAGCCTTCCAATGCGTCCACCGATTCGTTGATGCTGTTCACCAACGCCGCCACTTCGGGGTCGTGGTTGCGCTGGCGCAGCGTTTCCGCGAACAGGCCCATGGCATGCAAAGGTTGGCGCAGGTCGTGGCTGGCGGCGGCAAAAAACTGCGTCTTCGCCAGGTTGGCCGCTTCGGCGGCGCGGCGTGCTTCTTCGGCCACCACCACCTGGGCACGCAGCTGGTCAGCCAGCTCTTCGGTGCGTGCTTTCAGCCGCAGCGCGTAACCCAAAGCGGTGCCGTAGGTGCGGCCCATGACCACCGTCATGGCAAACATCAACGCCAGGATCAGCGCCAGCTGCAGGTGCCAGGGTTCGCTGCTGTCGCTGACGATGCGCGCCAGTGTGGGCAGCAGGACCACGGCAATGAAGGCCAGAAACACCCGCCACTGTGTGGCCAGCAATTGCACCGAAGCCAGGCAGTAGGTGTAGGCAATCAGCAGCAAAGACACCTTGTGGTACGGCGTGCCCAGGCCCCAGAACAGCCACACCGCTGCGCCCCAGACGCCAGCCTGGCACAGCACCAGCACCACCCAGGCCGGGTGCCAGCGGCGCTGCACCGCCGGCCCAGCGCGGCGGTGGCGCAGAAAGTTCAGGTAATGCAACAGCCGCAGGCACCACAGCGACACACCCACCGACAGCCAGCCCACCATCCACCCGTAAAGCCCTGCCGCATGCGCCATCGACCAGAAGATGCCCACCACCAGGGCCATGCCCAGCGCGTGGCCGGTCAGCGTGGCCGGCGTCTGCACATACAGCGCCCGCACCTGGTCCACTTCGATGCGCGGCAGGGCCAGCCCAGCCATGGCCGTGGAAATGGCGCTGCCCTCAGCAGCGGGCTCTGCGACAGGGCTTGCAGGGCCGCTGGCGGAAGCCGCCGTGTTCACGCGCGCGGCGCCGGCTTGCGGGCCATGAAGCCGCCCTGCCCCTGGGTCATCTGGCTCACCGCCAGCACCGCCTGCGTGCGCGAGCTGACGCCCAGCGCGCGCAGCACCGCCGCCACATGGTCTTTCACGGTTTCAACCGACAGGTTCAGCTGGCGCGCAATCAGTTTGTTAGGCAGGCCTTGCAACAGCAGCGACATCACCTCGGCCTGGCGCGGTGTCAGGCCCACGTCGTCGATCGACGGCAGCTTCTGGTGCAACTCGGCTTGTGCACCTGGCCCCAGCGGTGCGGCACCCTGCACCTGCATCACGGCGGGTTCGGTATCGCCCCCCGCCAGTCCCAGCCCCTTGCCAAAGTCCAGCCCCAGCATCGAGGGTGGCACGTACATCGCACCTTCCATCACCATGCGCAGCGCCTGGTGCAATTCGGCATGGGTGGACTTCTTGGGCACAAAACCCATCGCGCCGCTGTCGATGGCACGGATGACGTCGCTGGCGCGGTCAGACGCCGACACCACCACCACCGGCACCGCGGGGTAGGCGGCGCGAAACTCCACCAGCACTTCAAAGCCGTCGGCGTCGCCCAGCGCCAGGTCCAGCAGCACGAGGTCGAACTCGCTGTCTTCAGCCAGCGTCGCGCGTGCGGCAGCAGCGCTGTCCACGCCCACCACGGTGGTGTCGTC
>JANNMQ010000662.1:0-2039 GCA_031398045.1 Rubrivivax sp. | reverse complement strand
GGTGTTGCTGGCCGGCATGGCCAACGAGGAGCTGTTTTTTGGCGAAGACGGCACCACCAGCGGCGCGCACAACGACATCACGCAGGTGACGCGGTTGCTGCACCGGGCCGTCGGCGAGATGGGCATGTACCGCAAGACCCGCTTGAACTACGCCGCCCTGACGAAAGACGGCTCCAGCCCGGCGCCTGACGAAGAAACCCGGAGCATCATGGAGGCGCAGAGCGAACGGCTGTATCTGGAAACCAAAGCCGCTTTGGCTCCTCTGAAAGGCCTGACCGAACACCTCACCGCCTGCCTGATGAACGCCGGCGAGATGACCCTGCAGGGCACGCTGGACGAAATTCGGCAATTTGAGAAAGCTGCGCTGCAGCCGATGGTGCCATTGATATCACCTTGCCTGCCCGCGTTTTCTTCGGGCCTGATACGCGCCCAGTAATCACCTGGGAAGAAACGCACGAAGGTCGGGCTGACCTTCAGTGCCTACTCTGCGCTCAAACCGACGCCCGTGCGTGCGTCAAGCCTTTGAACGACCAGCGAGTTACTGTTGGAGTCAGCCTGAGTTCAACAGCGGAGCGAAGCCTTATCGCCTGGCCGCAGTTGCACTGACGGCGACGTCGTCAAGCCTGCTGGCAACCTGCTTGCGCCCGGTCATTGCACCAGCTACTGCAGCCGCCAAGGCAAGTACCAGCGCAAGCAGCGTAGACCACATGGTGGCAGATGCATAGGGCTGTGCCTCGGCAGCAGCGCGCTCGACCCGTGCACCCGCTTTCGATGCAATTTCTTCAATGCCTCTGCGCGCCTCGGCAGTTGCCTGCGCCGGGTCATTTCGTGCGCTTTCAACCCGCTGGGCAATCTGCGACAACGTGGCACGTGCTTCAGCCTGCGGAACCCCGGTAGCCGCCGAAACGAGCTGCACAGTTTTCTGATCGTTCAGGCGTGCCGTGATCTGATCTACGTTGCCTTCCGAGAGCTCGCCGACATTGACACTGCTGGTTACCGCCGCAGTCGCGCCCCAAGTGACACCGCCAAGCGTGCCAAAAACCCCACTTGCCAGCATGCCGATTCCGCTGCTCGCCAGGTAAATCAGCAACATCACCGCCAGCACCCAGACCAGGACGCCTTCAATCATGCCCGTGGCACGGTCGTAAACCATGCCGGTGCGCGTTGCAACCATGCCGCCAATGAACAGTGAGATCAGCAAGGTCACGGCGCTCCATACTGCAGCCCCGATTCCCAAACCCTTGGCATTGCCGTCCCGGCCTACATCGACGTCTGCGGCAGAAACACCGACTGCGAGCCCGAGCACGCTAAGCAACATGAAGACGCCAACGGCGACCAGCAGTCCGCTCCATACCCCGCCCCAGGCAATACGACTGCCTTGCTGAAGGATCGTCGCGGACGCGACGCCTTGTTGAATCCGATCTGATGGTGTTGACATAAGACTCTCCGGTTGTAAATGTGTCGGCGCTCTCGACCCTGTGCAAGGGACGAAGCGGAAATTTCTGGTTAGTAGGAATTCTGTTGGCCGACCGTGAGGGGTCTGGATAGGATGCTGGCGACAGGCGCCGTAGGACAGGTTCCGCCAACCGGCAGCCTTTTGGCGCCCAGCCCCGCCCTGGCGGGTCCGACGGCAAGCGGCAGGTGCGTGGCCATGGCTTGGGCTTCCCCGTCAGCGCAGGTGGCCTGATGTTGCTCAATGCCTGCGTTGTAGAAATCAACGCGGCGTGATGGTCAGATGAACCGACCGTTATAAAGTTGCGCTGGAGGCGTGGCATCAGGGGCAAACGGAAAACCTCGTCTTCAGAGGAAGGGTATCCACGCTGGGTCTCTAGAGCCAGACGAAGCAAAATTGAAGGCTTCATCGCCACTCGTTCATAGCTACCCGGCTCAGGAGCTCATTTAATGACAAACCGCCGTCTAGCCCTCGTATCTATTGCGCAGGCAGCTACTCTTTTAATAGCTAGCGTCGGCTTGGCGCAGGCGCAGTCTGACTACCCGACCAAGCCCGTCAAGATCATCGTGCCGTTTCCGCCGGGCGG
>JANNMQ010000646.1:0-3441 GCA_031398045.1 Rubrivivax sp. | reverse complement strand
GCGCAGTACGCTTCGGTCAGCCAAGTTTTAGCCACCGCCGCTAACACGCAGTACACACTAACCTTCGATCTGGGTTCTTCACAATTTTTCGGCATCCTGCCCGTAATCGCCCTCACCACGGCCGGCATAACCGTCAACTTTGCTGTAACCGCTGTGCCGACCACGAACAGTCAGTGGACGTCTTTCTCCTACACGTTCACTTCAACCGGCATCGCTACGCCCATTACTTTCACAGGCATCCAGGGTTCCGACTACATTGGTTTGGACAACATCAGCGTTGAAATTTCGCCCATTCCTGAACCGAGCGCCCTGTTTACCTTGGTCGCTGGCTTAGCCGCAGTCGGCGCGGTCGTCACGCGCCGCCGCAAGCAGGTCGACTGAGCTCGAGCAAGTAATTTCAGGCCGTGCCAAAAGGCGTCTTCGGGCGCCTTTTTGCATTCTTCGTCGATCTTCCGACCGGAAAACCATGTTTTGAATGGATGCAGTCGCGCTGGCGCCTACGCCTCATGACTGGCGCGCTGATCACCACTTTGCTGCATTTGCCACATCTGCGCGTACACACCATCAAGCGCCAGCAACTGCGCATGCGGCCCTCGCTCCACCACGCGCCCCGCCTGCAACACCACAATCTCGTGCGCATCCACCACCGTGCTCAGGCGGTGGGCAATAACCAGCGCGGTTTTGCCTTGCGACACCGCACGCAGCTCGGCCTGAATCGCGCGCTCATTGGCGCTGTCCAGCGCGGAGGTGGCTTCGTCGAAGACCAGCACCGGGGGGTTTTTCAACAGCGTGCGCGCAATGGCCACACGCTGCTTTTCACCCCCTGACAGCTTCAGCCCGCGTTCGCCCACCATGGTGTCGTAGCCCTTGGGCGTGCTGGTTATGAAGTCATGGATGTGCGCCGCGCGCGCGGCTGTCTGCACTTCTTGCAGCGTAGCGCCCTGGCGGCCATAGGCGATGTTGTATTCAACCGTGTCGTTGAACAACACGGTGTCTTGCGGCACGATGCCGATGGCTTGCCGCAAGCTGGCCTGGGTGACGCCGCGGATGTTCTGGCCGTCTATCGTGATGGCACCCGCTGTGGCGTCGTAAAAACGGAACAGCAGCCGCGCCAGCGTGGACTTGCCGGCACCCGAAGGGCCCACCACGGCCACCGTCTTGCCCGCAGGTATTTCAAAGCTCACGCCATGCAAGATGGGCCGGCTGGGTTCATAGGCGAAGTGCACTGCTTCAAACCGCACCACTCCAGCGTTGACCTGCAACGCCACGGCACCGGGCACATCGTCAACCTCGCGGTTCCTTTCCAGCAAGCCAAACATCTTGTCCAGATCGGTTAACGACTGCTTGATTTCGCGGTACATCACGCCCAGAAAATTAAGCGGTATGTAAAGCTGAATCATGAAGGCGTTGATCATCACCAAGTCACCCAGTGTGAGCTTGCCGTCCACCACGCCCTGTGTGGCGCGCCACAGCATGGCGATCAATGCCACCGCGATGATCAGTTGCTGACCGGTGTTCAGGATGCTCAGCGTGGTCTGGCTTTTCAGTGATGCACGGCGCAACTTTTCCAGGCTCTCGTCGTAGCGACGGGCTTCAAAGTCTTCATTGTTGAAGTACTTCACCGTTTCGTAGTTCAGCAGCGCGTCAATGGCACGGCTGTGCGCACCCGAGTCCAATTCGTTCATCTGCTTGCGAAACTGCGTGCGCCAGTTGGTCACCGTGATGGTGAACGTGACGTAGAAAACCAGAGCCGCCGCTGTGATCCAGGCAAAGCCGGCGTCGAACTTCCAGGCCAGCAGTGACAGCACCATCACCACTTCCACCAGGGTAGGGAAAATGCTGTACAAGGAATACGAAATCAAAGAATGCACGGCACGTGTACCGCGCTCGATGTCGCGCGTCATGCCACCGGTTTGCCGTTCCAGGTGGAAGCGCAGGCTCAAGGCGTGCAAATGCCGGAAGACCTGCAGCGAGATGCTGCGTGCGGTGCCTTCGGTGGCCTTGGCGAAGATGAGTTCACGCAACTCTGTAAACAGCGACGTCGACAGCCGCAATGCGCCATACCCCAACAACAGTGCGGTGGGTACCACCAGCACGGCCGCGGGGTCTCCTGGTTTGATGCTCAGCGCGTCCACCAGGTGCTTGAGCAGCAGCGGCACCGACACATTCGCCACCTTGGCACCAAGCAGGAAGGCCAGCGCTATGCCCACGCGCCAGCGGTAGCGCCACAGGTAGGGCAACAACTTGGAAAGCGTGCCCCAGTCAGACCGGCGCTGAGCGGGATCGGCAACAACCGTGGCTCGGGCGGCCATGCCCCCGTGCAGACCTTTCATGGTTTCAGCGCTCCTTGCGCAAGACAATCTGTCGGTAACTGATGAGCCCCTGGGCCACCGCGTTGCGCATCAAGTAGCCGGCCAGCACGTTGCGGCCCCGCATGCGGTTGCGCCGTGCCAACGCGCGGCGTCCGAACCATGGAAACCGAATGACGGCGCCCGTGATGCGTTCCAGACGCACCAAACTGGGCATAACTTCGGTGTCCAATGCCTGCATGCCGGCCACCTGAAGGCCAGCCTTCTGTGCTTGCTGCAACAGCAAGTTCAGCACCTGCAAAGCTTCGATGGCCATGCCTTTAGCCACCAGTTCAACGGCCAATGCGGACTCGGCCGTCAGCTCTGCGGGCGGCTCGGGGAGGTAACCGTCAAACAGCGTGAAGTGGCCGCCAGGCTTCAACACCCGGGCCACCTCTGACAGTGCGCGGGGCACATCGGTGGCGTAGCAGAAGGCCTCGATGCAAAAGACTTGGTCGAACTGCGCGTCGCCATACGGCAAATGGTGAAAATCACCAGCCACCAGCTGGACATTGTGTAAACCGGCGCGGTGCATGCGCTGCTGCGCGATCTTGAGATGAGCCGGTGTCAGGTCGATGCCATGCACGGCGCATCCAGCGTGACGGTTGGCCAGGTATTCCAGGTTGAAACCTTGACCGAAGGCCAATTCCAGCACGGCTTGCGGCGCATGCCCAGCCTGCGTCCAATGAGCTTCCATGCGCCGTAGTTGGCCAAAAAAGCCGTCGGGATCAAAACGATCGCCGTCGTTCAGCGCCATATGCACAGCGCCCGCCTGTGAATGGTACTTGCGATAGGCGTCGTGGCAGTTTTCGTAGTACTCCACCACGTCAGGCGCAGCCAAGGGCTCCGCTTGCAGAGCCGGCAAGTCGAACACGCGGCTCAACTTCTTCAGCCGATGCGTCAGGTCGTTGCACAGCCGGTGCCGTTCAGAGGCAGACAAGGTCGTTTCAGCAAGTACAGTGGGCAGTACAACCATGCGGTCATTGTCGCTGCAGCAGCTCGGCGGCTGCATCTAACCGCCCTTGACCAACCAATTTGCCACCATCCACCATGCCAGCCCCATCAGCTCCAGCCCAAATGCCCAGCCGCAGCG
>JANNMQ010000640.1:0-1826 GCA_031398045.1 Rubrivivax sp. | reverse complement strand
CGGGCCTGTTTCTGATGGCCGCCTTGCGGGGTGTGCTGACACCGGGCATCGGTGTCTTGGCGCTGGTCGGCCTGGCCGCATCTGGCGTGTGCCATGCGCTCGATCTACGCCACCGATGGCGCCAAGGCAGGGCGCAGCACGCCCCTGCCACGCCCGAGTGATTGAACCAGCCTACCGCTTCTTCCGGGTGCGGGCTACATCCCCCAAGCACCACTTCGCGCCGCAGTCCGGGCATCTGCCGACGCACCGAACGCTGCGCTTTTCAGCAGCAGGGATAATGCATGCTGTCTCAATAGTTGAAAAACAAAACAATTCCATGCTGCACTGCCGTTGTGCTTGTGTCTGTCCCGGGTGCACCACCGGTTGTCGCCATGGCGCGTAAGCCCGCCGCTGCTGCACGGCCCCGTCCCGTTGACAAAACCACAGCCGCTCGCAAAGCCAAGGCCAAGGCCGCGCAGCAAGACGTGTTAACGCTGGGCGAGCAGCACATTGGGCGCGAAGCCCGTGCGGTGCATGACGACCACCAGGCCGTCAAGCTGTGGCTGCGCTTGCTGTCTTGCAGCACGCAGATCGAGCAGGAAATCCGCGGCCGCCTGCGCCAGCGCTTTGCCACCACTTTGCCGCGTTTTGACTACCTGGCCCAGCTGGAGCGGCATGCCGACGGCCTGCGCATGAACGCCCTGACACGCTACCTGATGGTGACCGGCGGCAACGTCACCGCGCTGACCGACCAGTTGGTGGCTGAAGGCTGGGTGGCGCGCACGGCCGACCCGTCAGACCGGCGTTCACTGATCGTCAAGCTCACGCGCTTGGGCCGTTTGCGCTTTCTCAGCATGGCCCAGGAGCATGAGAGCTGGTTGCTTGAAATGCTGAGTGGTTTTGACGTCGCGCAGCGCGACCTTCTTTACACCACGCTGGGAGAGCTGCGCCTGCACCTGGTGAACCGGGCTACGGGAGACACTTCGCCAGCCAGCCGGCCTTGACGGCAACGCGCCGCAGCTTGAACCACGGCACTTGCTTTACAGCGCGTTAACCGGCGTGTTGCGGCTTCTCGCGGCGTTGGTAGGTCACAAACGCAAACGGCGTGCCGTCCGCGGCCACCGCGCTCTGGCGGTCCCTGGTGATCCATGCGGCCGTCCAGGCTGCGGTTTGCCAAGCCGGAAAGTACACGTCGCCTTCCAGGTCTGCATCAATCTCTGTCAGCACCAATTCGTGGGCATGCGGCAGCGCTTGTGCATAGAGCTGCGCACCACCGATCACAAACACCTTTGGCGCCCCGGCCAGCAGTTGCAAAGCCGCTCCCAGGCTGCTGGCCACCTGCGCGCCTGCCAATTGCAGGCCTGCTTGCCGTGTGAGCACCACGTTCTGGCGTCCGGGCAACGGGCGAAAGCGCGCCGGCAATGAATCCCAGGTCTTGCGCCCCATCAGCACCGGGTGGCCCAGCGTGGTTTCGCGAAAGTGGCGCTGGTCTTGTGGCTCGTGCCACAACAAGCCGTTGTTCTTGCCGATGGTGCCGTTGCGCGCCACGGCCGCGATCAGGCTGATTTTCACACCGCCACCGGCGCCTTGATGGCGGGGTGTGGGTCGTAGGCTTCGACCACAAAGTCTTCAAAGGCGTAGTCAAACAGGCTGGGTGGCTTGCGTGCCAGCAACAGCTGCGGGTAGGCGCGCGGCTGGCGCTGCAGCTGCAGCTGCACCTGTTCAAAGTGGTTGTTGTAGATGTGGCAGTCACCCCCGGTCCAGATGAAGTCACCCAGGTCCAACTCACATTGCTGAGCCAGCATGTGGGTCAGCAAGGCATAACTGGCGATGTTGAAGGGGACGCC
>JANNMQ010000521.1:0-8768 GCA_031398045.1 Rubrivivax sp. | reverse complement strand
CGGGTGCGGCAGGGGCTTCGGCGGCGGCCATGTTGGCAAAGGCGACGGGCGCTGCGGCGGCCCGTGCAGGGGGTGTTGCAGGCACGGCCATGGCGGCCCGCACGGGCGGTGTTTGGCCTTCCACCAGCAGGCGAATCGATTTCAGCAGCGCGCGCGTGTCCACCGCTGCCTGGCCGTTGCCCTGGTGGCGGCCTAACTGGGCCTTCAGGGCGTCGCCCGATGCCAGCAGCACGTCCACCATGGCGGCAGTGGGCGCCAGTTCGTGGCGGCGGAGTTTGTCCAGCAAGGTTTCCATCTGGTGCGTGAGTTCGGCCACGTCGGAAAAGCCGAAGGTAGCGGCACCGCCCTTTACCGAATGGGCACAGCGGAAGATGGCGTTGAGTTCTTCGTCGTCGGCGTTTTCAAGGTCCACGGCCAGCAGCATCTGCTCCATGGTTTCCAGGTTTTCGCCGGCTTCTTCAAAAAACACCTGGTAGAACTGACTCAGGTCGATACCTGCCGCCGCGTTCATGCTCTCTTGACTGAGGTCGCCCATGGTCCTGTTTCCCTGTTAGGTGCCGCGGCCGTCTTAGCGGATGACCTTGGCGATGACTTCCACCAGCTTGGCAGGGTCAAAAGGCTTGACCAGCCAGCCGGTGGCGCCTGCGGCACGGCCAGCCTGCTTCATCTGGTCGCTGCTTTCGGTGGTCAGGATGAGGATCGGCGTGGTCTTGAAATTCGGGTTCTCGCGCAATTTTTTGGTCAGGCCTATGCCGTCCAAGCGCGGCATGTTCTGGTCGGTCAGCACCAGGCTGAACGTGCGGCCATTGGCCTTGTCGTAGGCGTCTTGGCCGTCCACCGCCTCCACCACGTTGAAGCCGGCGTTTTTGAGTGTGAACGACACCATCTGGCGCATGGAAGCGCTGTCGTCTACGGCGAGGATCGTGTGCATGGAGAGCTCCGGGAGAGGTACTGCGGGTTCGGGGGTCAGGGGCCTGGTGCGGCGCGGCTTCAGAACAGTTCGACGGACCCTGCGTCCATCTCGTCCTGGGTCACCGGGTTGGGGCGTTCAGGCGCCGCCGCCACCAGGGCCACGCCGTCTTCATCGTCGGTCATGGTGTCGCAGGCCAGACGGTCGGCGCAGCTGCGCAAACGTAGCCGGGTGTGGTCGACCAGTTGTGAAGCCAGGTCCTGAAACTGCAAGGCCGTGATGGCGCTGCCCAGGTGTTGCAAGGCCGCACGTGCTTCGCCCAGGTTGGTGGCCGCGGTGCCCGCGGTGGGCGCCGTCTGCACCAGCAACTGCAGCGCCGCGTTGGCGCCGTGGTAGTGCAACAGCAGCGAATCACAGGCGTCTGACAGCAGGCGTTGCAGGCGTTCCAGGTCGTTGCTGGCCACCATCAGGTGGTCCTGCAAGTCGGTGGCCAACAGCGGCGCTAGTACCGACGTTTGTGCCGACGCCAGTGCCGGTGCCGCAGGGCGACTTTGCAATGCGTGATGGTCCAGCGTGAGCATGGGGCTCCAGGGTTTGGGATGCGGGCCTGCTGTGAAAGCGCGGGTCTGCGGTGGACGCAGGCCCGACAAGCCCGGTTTGGCTTGTGCTGGGTTTCATTGTCGGTAGCCACCCTTCACTGGTTGACTCAAAGACCGCCCTGTTCGGCCCCCAATTCGCCGCCGCGACGCTGCCCTGATCGGCACCGGCCCCGGCGAAGAACCCGAGAACTGCGTGCGAAAGAGCGGTGCAAGCCCGTTTGCGATACTTCAGCGATGAACGGGCCGTTGAACCCCAACTTGCCAAAGAGCGCTACAGCCTGCCTCTCAGGCGGCCCCACGGGCTCCGTTGCCACCGCAGCCACCCCTGCAGCGTCAACAGCGTGGCCCCCTGCGTTGCGCTCACCAGTGCGCATGCTGCACCTGGAAGACAGCGAGCCCGATCACGCCCTGGTGATGGCGCAATTGCGCCGCACAGGGTTGCCAGTGGCTGCACTGCGCGTTGAAACCCGTGCAGATTTCACGGCAGCGCTGGCTGAGCGCTGGGACGTCATCTTGTCCGACTATCACCTGCCTGGCTTCACCGGTGTGCAGGCGCTGCAGCTGTTGACAGCGCACATCAGCAGCGGGGGCCGCGCGGTGCCCTTCATTCTGGTGTCAGGCCAGATCGGCGAAGACACTGCGGTTGAGGCCATGCGCAACGGTGCCGCTGACTACCTGCTGAAAAACAACCTGTCGCGGCTGGCGCCGGCCGTTGAACACGCCATTGAAGCGGCCGAGGTGCAGCGCGCCCGCGCCGCTGCCGATGCTGAACTGCAGGTCTCGCGCGCGCGCCTGTCGGCCCTGGCGCAGCACCTGCAAACCAGTGTGGAGGCTGAACGCTCGGCCATCGCACGCGAGATCCATGACGAGGTGGGCGGATCATTGACGGCACTGAAGTTCGACCTGGACTGGATGCGCCGCCATGCCCAAGACGGGGCTGTGCAGGCCCGTGCAACCACCGCGCTGGAAACGGTCAGCAATGCGCTGCTGGTCAGTCAGCGCATCATGCAAAACCTGCGCCCCGCCATCCTGGAGCAAGGCCTGGTGGCGGCGCTGCAGTGGCTGTGCAGCGGTTTTGAAAAACGCACCGGTGTGGCCTGCACCTTCCGCGCCGGCCGTGAGCTGCCGGCCTTGCCGGCGGGTGTGCCGCTGGTGGTGTACCGCACCGCGCAAGAGGCGCTGACCAACATCAGCAAACACGCCGCGGCCACGCGCGTGCAGGTGGACCTGTCGCTCAGCGAAGGTGTGCTGTCGCTGGAAGTCAGTGACAACGGCCGCGGCCTGAGCGATGCCGACCTGGCCAAGGCGCGCAGTTTTGGCATCCGTGGCCTGCACGAACGGGCCTCGCACGTGGGCGGCTGGGTGGACCTGAGCAGCAGCCCCGGTGGCACGTCGTTGATTGTGTCGGTGCCGTTGGCTGATGCCGCACAAGCTGCACAGGCTGCACAAGCTACCGCAGTGCCGCCTTCTGTGTTCCCTGACGAAGCGGCCACCGAGCCACCAGCAGCAGCAGCGGCAGAACCCGTGGCCGCAGCACTGGCCTGTCAGAACCCATCATCCCTGCAATCTGGAAACCCATGATCGATGTCATTCTGTGTGACGACCACGCACTGATTCGCCGTGGCATACGCGACACCTTGTCGGATGTGCCTGACATTCGTGTGGTAGGTGAAGCCGGCGACTACGGCGAACTGCGTGCACTGATGCGCAGCTTGTCGCTGGCCGGCAGTGGCCTGCAACCCTGCGATGTGCTGGTGCTGGACATCAATCTGCCCGGTCGCAGTGGGCTGGACGTGCTGCACGCGCTGAAAGACGAAGGCTCTTCCACCAAGGTGTTGGTGGTCAGCATGTACCCCGAAGACCAGTACGCCATCCGCGCGCTGCGTGCCGGGGCCTACGGTTACGTCAACAAGGGCGGCGACCCGCAACTGCTGGTGCAGGCGGTGCGCACCGTGGCCCAGGGCCGCAAATACGTGACCCCCGAGATTGCGCAGATGCTGGTGTAAAGCCTGACCACGCCGGCGAGCGAAAACCCACACGAAAAACTGAGCGACCGTGAACTGCAGACGCTGGTGATGATTGCCAGCGGCAAACGCCTGGCCGATATCGCCGAAGACCTGCGACTGAGCCCCAAGACAGTGTCGGTGTACCGCTCACGGGTGCTGGAAAAACTGCAGTTGTCCAACAGCTCCGAGCTCACGGTCTACGCCATCCGCAACGGCTTGGTGGGGCAGTGAGGACTCCTTCAACTTAAGGCCTGCACGGCGATGGCCTTGACGCCCGCGCCGGCGGCGCTGGATGATCCGCTGGCCGTGCGCCACGCCGGGCGAGACTGGCTCTCTTTGGCGCTGATGGACAGCCGCAACCACCTGCTGCAGTGGCTGGCGCAAGACGAATCAGCACCCACCCTGCAGCGTGCGGTGCGGGCGGGCTGGTTTCAGGAACATTGGATCAGCTGCCACGTGCAGCGCCAGCGCGGTGAGGCTTGCGACGCCCGCGCGCCGCGTCTGGCGGGCATCGAACCGGCCGTCGATGCCTGGCTTGAAGACGGCGGCGCGCCGCCTGCCCAGCAGTTGCGCAGCTATCTGCAGGACACGCTGGAAACCACGCTCGACCTGCTGGCCGCAGCCGAAGAAAGTGACGCCGGCCTGTACTTCTTTCGTTTGGCGCTGCAGCACGAAGACCACCAGTGCGAACGGGGGGCGCTGGCCGCTGGTGGGGGGCTGGCACCTGCACGTCCGCAACGCCCGCCGCTGTGGTTGCCAGCACAGCGCTGGTTATTGGGCTCGCCGCGCGGCGGTCTGGTGCCCTGGGCCGAGCGCTGGGCGCACGAGGTGGTGACGCCTGAATTTGAGATCGACGCACAACCGGTGAACTGGGCGCAGTATGTCGAATTTGCACAAGATGGCGGCTACGACCGTCGTGAACTGTGGAACGAAGTCGGTTGGGGCTGGCTGCAACAGCAGGCTGAACAGGGCGCCGCGCGCCGCGCACCCCGCGACGTGGAGCAGCTGCGCGGCGGCGTGCTGGTGCAGCGCCGGCGCGCGGGCAGCAGCACGCTGCAGCACGCGGCCGCTGGCCAGCCGGTGACGCAGGTGAGCCGCCATGAAGCGCAGGCCTGGTGCACCTGGGCGGGCCGCCGCCTGCCCACCGAACCCGAATGGGAATTGGCCGCCTGCTCGGCGGCATCACGCGGTTTTGTCTGGGGCGATGTGCTGGAATGGGTAGCCGGCAGCGCGCGGGCCTGGCTCGACGCCGGGCCTGTGCCGCCAGGCCATCTGGATCCGTTGCCCTCGTCACCCGGTGCCCACGGCGTGTTGCGGGGTGCCAGCACGGCCGCGCGAAGCCGTTGGCGCCACCCGAAGTCGCGGCGTTTTGCCGCGCTGGATGAAGACAACGGGCCGTTCGGGTTTAGAAGCTGCGCGGTGTGAAAGGCCGCTCAGTGCGCAGGGCGCTTTTTGTTGCGAAAGTTCCACCACGGCAGCGCCTTGGTCAGCGACAGCACCTGACCCGGCTGCGCCAGCGCATAACCCGGCAGCGCGGCCACCGCGTGCTGCCACGCGGGCTGCACCAGTGCGCGGCGCAGTGCCTGCACCGGGGCTTGATCAAGCGACTGTGCCAAGCAGACCAGGAAGTAATCGTCGCGCGCCAGTGGCACAAAAACCAGGTTAAAAGCGTGGGCTGCCGCTTCCAGGCCGATGCCGGCATCGGCCAGCCCACCGGCCACTGCCGCGGCCACCGCGCTGTGGCTGTCTTCGGTGCGGCTGGCGGGCAGGTGTGCCGGATTCAGGCCGGCTTGGTCCAGCAGATGCTGCGTCAACAGCGAGGTGGCTGAACCCTGTTGGCGCCAAGCAAAGCGTGCTTGCGCGGCCACCACAGCGCCCAGGCTCGACAGGCCCAGCGGGTTGCCTGGCGCCACCATCAGGCCTTGCATGCGGTGGTTGCAGCCGATCAACTTGTGGCGCCCGGGTTTGAGCAGGGGCTTCAAGCTGCGTGCAAACAGCGCGCTGCCTTCAGGCAGCGGCGGCACATGAAAACCGGCCACCGTGCAGCGGCCTTCGGCCAGCGCACGCAGCGCGTCGATGCTGCCCGCAAAGCGCAGGTCGATGTGCAGCTTCTCGGCATTGCGCGCGGTGTCGCGCAGCGCCGGCAGTGCCAGGTCGTGGCTGGCCACCATGGTCAGTACCTGCTGCTGGCCGTCCAACGCCTGGGCCAATACATGTTCCAGTTCCGCGCGCAACGCTTCGATGTGCGGCGTCAGACGGGCGCGGGCGTGTTTTTCGGCCCACAGCAGGCGCTCAGCAAAGGGTGTCAGCAGTGCCGGCTGTCCTTGTGTCCACTGGATGATGGGCTCACCCAGCACGTTTTGCCAGTGGCGCAATTGCCCCCACACGTGGCGGTAGCTGGCGCCCAGCGCCTGCGCGGCGCGCTGGATGCTGCCGTTTTCATGCACCGCCTGCAGCAGGTCGAACAGCGGGTTGTCGACCGCAGCACCTTGTTGGCCGGTGGTCTGGAAGCTGTATTGCAGATGAACGCCCCGTGTTTGCATCCGGTCTATCTTGCCACCTCGTATGCTTGCTGTTCGAAGCAGCAGAGAACCGAGTCATGGACAACGCAGACCTTGAACTGTTGCGCCAGGTGGTGCACTGGAAGCACCGTGGACACGGCGTGGTGCTGGGCACCATCACGCGCACCTGGGGTTCGGCGCCTCGGCCGCCGGGCTCCTGCGTCGCCATCCGCGACGACGGGCTGGTGGTGGGGTCGGTCTCTGGCGGGTGCATCGAAGACGACCTGGTGGACAAGGCGCGTGCCGGTGTGCTGGCCAGCGGCCAGCCGCAGGTGTTGCGCTACGGCATTGATGCCGACGCGGCGCACCGTTTTGGCCTGCCGTGCGGCGGCCTGATTGAACTGGTGCTGGAACCGGTGTTGCCGCACACGCAGCTGGACGCCCTGCTGCAGCGCCTGCAACAAGGCCAGCGGGTGCGCCGTGTGCTGGACTTGAAGAGTGGTGATGTGCAACTTCAAGGCGCTGGCAATGCCGACGAGCTGCTGCTGACCGAGACCACGCTGACCACGCACCATGGCCCCAGCTGGCGGCTGTTGCTGATTGGCGCAGGGCAGATGACGCAGTACCTGGCCGACATGGCGCAGGCGCTGGGCTACCAGGTGCTGGTGTGCGACCCGCGAGAGGAATACGCCACCGGCTTTTCGGTGCCCGGCGCCACGTTGCTGCGCACCATGCCCGATGACACGGTCACCGAGTTGAAGCCCGACGGTCACACGGCGATCGTTGCACTCACGCACGACCCCAAGCTGGACGACCTGGCGCTGATGGAAGCGCTGCGCTCGCCGGCCTTTTACGTGGGTGCCATCGGTTCGCGCTTAAACCAGAGCAAGCGCAAAGAGCGCCTGAAAGAGCATTTCGACTTGACCGACGCGCAGCTGGCGCGCTTGCACGGCCCAGTGGGCCTAAAAAACGGCGCCCGCACGCCGGCCGAAATCGCCGTCAGCATTCTGGCAGAGCTAACAGCCGTACGTTACGGTTTCCGAGTGCCCGAGCCGGTGGCAGTCAACGCTGCACCCGCGGCAGAAGCCGGTTGCGTGAGCGCCTGAGAATCAACCGCCGCCGCGCTGCATGTACAGGTCGAAGTAGCGCAAGAATTCGCGTCGCCCGTCGGCACCTGCGTTTATGAAATCGAATGTCACCTGCAGCCGCGGCAGGGTGATCAGCGCAATGCGGCGCGGCTCCAGCACCGTCCATTGCAGTGTCAGGCTGCCCGCTGGCAGCGTAACGGTGGCGGCTGTGGGGCCGCCAAAGCGCAAAGCGCAGTTGCGCACAGCACCGGGCAGCCAGCGCAGCCATTCGGTGGTGGTGCAGCCGTACTCGCGTGAAAACCGCTCTGCAACTTCGGGCGGCGTCATCGCAGCCCGTCAGCCGCCGGCAATGGGTGGCCAGATGGCCAGCACGTCGCCTTGCACCAGCATGCGCGTGGCGCGGTCGGCCGGTGCGACGTAGTGGCCATTGATCAACACCAGGTGCACCAGCTTCATCGGCAGCGCAAAAGGTTCGATGACCTGTGCGATGGTGGCCTGTGCCGGCACGCGCAGGGGCATCTGGTTGCGCGTGCGGTGCTCTGGCGGCAGATGCTCCGTCAGGCTGGCGTAGAGCTTGATGGTGATGTTGATGGCACCGTCATCGGTAACATCGGCGCCGCTCGCTCCAAGGCTGTCAGACATGGGCATGAACGTCCTGCGCCTGTGCGCAGGCCAGGTAGGCTTTCATCAGCTGCGTCGGGTCTTGCAGCAGCTTGTCTTTCCAGGCACCCAGGTGCACACCGCCTTCCACCAGGCCGCGCATCACACCGACGTGTTCGGTCCAGCCAATGCTGTTGCAGCCGATCAGCACATCACCCCTGAATTGCAGGCTCAGGTGGCGGCCACCGCCCGGCTCGGTCAGTTGTGCACTCTGGCCTTCCGGCACGCCATTCCACTGGCCAAAGCTGGTGGAAATGAGGCCCAGCGTGTCCAGCACGTTGATCTGCGTCACGCCGGCCAGCACCGCATGCTGGCCCACCATGTTCAGCGCCGCCACCCGCGCCTGATCGGCTGCGTTGGGCTGGATGGCGCTGACAATGGTGGTGCCGCTGATTTTGTCGAAAGCTTCGGCGCAGTCGCCGGCTGCATAAACGCCGGCGGCGCTGGTGTGCAGGTGTTCGTCGGTCAACACACCCTGCAGACAGCGCACGCCACTGTTTTCCAGGAAGCCGATATTGGGTTTGACGCCGGTGGCGCAGATGACCAGGTCGGCGTCGATGGTGCCGCCAGTGGACAGATGCACTTTCATCGGCGCAGACCCCGGCAGGCTGCTGCGTTCGATCTGCGTCACCTTGGCGCCCGTGTGCACGGCCACACCCTTGCTGACGCACCAGTCCTTGATCATGCCGCCGGCGGTGGCGCCCATCATGCGTGGCACCATGCGGTCGCCCATTTCCACCACCGTGAGCTGTACGCCACGCGCGGCCAGCGCTTCCATGATGATGCAACCGATGAAACCGGCACCCATCTGCACCACGCGGGCGCCGGGTTGGGCCAGCGCCTGGATTGCGCGTGCGTCGGCCAGCGTCCAGCAGCTGTGCACACCCGGGCCGTCGATGCCGGGAATGGGCGGTGTGGCCGGTGATGAACCGGTGGCTATCAGCAGTTTGTCGTAGGGGTGGCTGCTGCCGTCGTCCAGCGTCACGGTTTTTGCCTGGGTGTCC
>JANNMQ010000514.1:0-9345 GCA_031398045.1 Rubrivivax sp. | reverse complement strand
GCCGTGCAAGCGGCGGCGTGGCAGGAGATAGAAGCGCAGTTGCTGCGCTTCAACAGCGCCGATGAATGGGTCGGCCCGAACGAGTTGCTGCTGTGCACGGCCACACGGCCGATGCTCGGTGTTGCCGAACCGCATTGATTTGGTCTTTGAACTGAAGCAGGAGCCCACCATGACCCCACCACGCGCCCTGAAGTTCCTCATCCTTGCCTGTTCGGCATTGGGCGTCGCCCACCCCGCCGCAGCCACGGCCACCGCGGGCGGTTCGGTCTCGCTGGTGGGTGGCGCGGGCGCTTGCAATGTGGCAGCCTCGGTGCCGCTGAACACGCTGCAAGACAACTTCCTGCTCAGCCGGGCCACCGCCTGCGCAGGCACCGTTTCAAGCGCGCAGATCCGCGGCAGCGCAGCCACGGCCTCGGTGGGTTTGCGCGCCGCATCGTCAGGCAACGGCCAGGGCAGCAGCCAGGTGTCGGCTCAGGTGTCTCTGGAGGACCAGTGGCTGATCAGCGTGCCTGTGGGCACGCCGCTGGGTCCGCTCACACTGCCGGTGTCGCTGCACCTCGAAGGCAGCATCTCGCCCGCTGCGGTGGTTGGCAGGCCTGGCCTTTGTGTGGTTGGTGCCGCGCGGGGCCGCGAAGGCGCAGTGGCTGCGCAGGTCGCATGCCTGAGGCCTTGGCGTGGTCGGTTCCCAGGTCCGCAGCCGCTGCAACGGCGCGGAAGTGGGTGCCGTGATGTGGAAGCGCGGTATCAGCCGCCAGCATTCGACTTGCGTGGCCCACCACAACGGCGATTCGGAAGAGGCCCGTGTGGTGAGGCCACCGCTGACCGCAACGTGTGATAGCCGCATCGCCTTCAGACCGCTCCGGCGTGCGCTACCAGCCCACACCCATGGGGACCATCCTCGAAGGCGTCTGGGACCGGGTGAGGGGCGTGGTCACCGTCTGTTTCAAGGCGCTGGAGCCAGATTGCACGCGCATCAGCATGAATATGAAAGTCGACCACCGCGCCGCCCAGGCCTCGGCCGTCGCAGCTTGCGCCGGTGCGATGGCCGTCGCCCCTTGTTGCCGAAGCAAATCCGTGGCACTGCCGCTGTGCCTCGAACTGCAAATTGGCCAATGAACCCGCCAAGTTGTCGCCTGAGCATCCCTCACAACCCATTGATTAACATGCACAAATTGGTTCGCTGGCCGAAGCGCCTCGAGCTTGTCCGCCCAACCAAAGCGTGGACCGACAAAGAGAGAATTGGTGCAATCAAATCAACCACTTAGCCCATGGAGATTGTGTACAGCCCCGACGATGGACTAAACGCTGTGCTTGGCATTCATACGGGTTCCGGCGGGGTCTGTAGCAGTTTCGTAGCACCGGATTGGCGATGCTTGGAGCAACGGGGCGCAGGCCCGACTCAGCAATGAAGCAGGTGTGCTCGTCGCCACCACCTCTGGCGCGTAAATCGTCAGTTAGGGGGCTTCCATACCGGGTTCCAATGAGGGCCGAATCCGTCGGGGACCCACGGTCGCGATAGAACTCAGGGACAGCCTGCTGCGCTGTGCCTCGGCATTCAGCGCTGGGCCGCCATCCCGTCGCGCCTCAGGCCTTGAGCAGGCGCGAGGATCGCGCCGCCCAGAGGTCCATCCACTCGGGCAGGCGGTTCGCGATCATCGGCCGGCCAATGAAGTAACCCTGTGCCATGTCGCAGCCGATCTCGCGCAGCAGGTGCCAGTCGTCTTCGCCCTCGACGCCCTCGGCCACCGATTTCATGCCGAGACGCTTGGCGATGCCGATGCTGCCCTCAAGCATGGGCCGGATGATCTGGTTGTGGCCCGCTCCGTGCACAAGCCCCGATCGACCTTCAGTTCGGTGAAGGGCACATCGCGCAATTGCACCAGCGACGAATGCCCGGTACCGAAGTCGTCGATGGACAGGTCGAAGCGCTGCATGCGCAAACGCACCAGGCTCTCCAACGGCGTCGGTGACGGCGAGATCAGGCGGCTTTCAGTGATCTCCAGCGTGATGTCTCGCGGCGATGCGCCGGTCTCGTGCAGCAGCGCGCTGTCGCGGCGTACAAAGTGGGGCGAGCGCAGGTTCTCCATCGACACGTTCACGGCCACCCGCTTGCGCAGGCCCTGGGCCCGCCAGCGCACGAGCTGGGTCATGGCTTCCTGCAGGACCCACTCGGTGGGAGCATCGATGGCGCCACAGTCCTCGGCCACGCCGATGAACTGGTCGGGGTAGATCAACCCGTGATCCGGGTGGTTCCAGCGGATCAGAGCCTCCATGCCTGCGAGCTCACCGGTGCGCAGGTCCACCTTCGGCTGGTAGTGCGGCAACCCGCTCCGTGTCGCTGGCGCTCATGGTGCGCCCGCCGCCGTGGCCAGCGGCAGGAACACGCTGAAGGTGGTGCCGACACCCTGTTCGCTGGCGACCTCGATCACGCCACCATGCCCGCTGACCACGCCGTGCACGGCGGCCAGACCCAGGCCCGTGCCTTCGCCCACCGGTTTGGTGGTGAAGAAGGGCTCGAAGATCTTCGGCAGCACGTCGGCGGCGATGCCCATGCCGTCGTCGATGATGCGTACACGCAGATGGCTGCGCTGCAGCGCGTCTGGCGGCGCGCTGGCGGGGTCGGCCCGGTCCACGACGATGCGCACCCTGCCGCCCCGCTGCTGCATCGCCTGCGCGGCATTGCGGGTGATGTTGAGCAGAACCTGCTCCATCTGCACCTGGTCGACGCACACGGCGCCGTCATCCTCGACCACCAGCTCCAGCGTCACCTGCACCGGCAAGGCCGCCCGCAGCAGGCCTTCGGTGCGCTGCAGCAACTCGCTCAAGAGCACCCGTTGCAGCGTCCGCGGCGTCTGGCGTGAGAAGTCGAGCAGCTGCCGCACCAGGACTGCGGCATTGGCGCCGGCCTGGCCGATGCGGCCCAGGTTGCGTGCCAATCGCGAGCCCTGCGGTGCTTCCAGCTCGCACAGCTCGGTCAGGCCGATGACCGAACCCAGCAGGTTGTTGAAGTCGTGCGCGATGCCCCCCGCCAGCGTGGCCACCGCGCGCAGCTTGTCGTTCTCGCGCAGGCCCTCCTCGACGAGCTGTTCGCGCGTGATGTCGCGGCCGATGCAGACATGGCTGAGCAACCGGCCGTCACGCTCGAAGATCGGCGAGACCGACCAGGCGGCAGGGAAGCTGCTGCCATCCCGCCGAGCCTGCTGCACACGCATCTGCTGCGTCGTCTGCAGCGGCAGCGGCTGCGGCCACATCGCCGCCGTGAGCGCCGCGGCCTCCAGCGCCGACCAGCCGGTCGCGCGGCCGAACGCGGGGCTGGCCGTCTCGATGCGGCCGTGGTCGTCGAGGACCAGGATCAGGGCGTCGGTCTGCTCGAGCAGGGCGGCCAGCTCGGCGTGTTTGCGTTCGCTCTTTTCGACATGCATGACCACCGCCCCGCCGGGTGCGGCACCGGTCGTTGCCTGGTGCAAGGGCGTCACCGACATGCGGTACCAGCGTTCCTGGCTGGGCGAGTGGCAGGAATAGTCGAGCGTCGCCTCCGGCGCCTGGCCGCCAAGCACCGCCCGGATGCCCTGCGCCGCGCGCGCGGCGTCACTGGCACAAACCCCTGCAACGGCATCGCAGAGTTCGGCGTAGTTCTGGCCGACGCCACACTCGGCCGAGCGCATCCCGTTGGCATGGGCGAAGGCCTTCCACGCCGCGTTGACCGAGACGATCACACCGCGTTCGTCGAGCAGAGCGACATGCGCCGGCAGCGCGTCGAGCACGGCGCGCAAGGTCGCGGTGAGGCGGCGCTGCTCGCCAACGCTTGCCAGCAACTGATCCGACCTGGCCTTGAGCAGCAGGTGTGTCCTGACGCGGGCACGCACGATGCTCGGGTTGATCGGCTTGGAAATGAAGTCCACCGCGCCGAGCAGCAGCCCGTGGGCCTCGTTCACTTCGTCGTTGTGGGCGGTGACGAAGATCACGGGGATCTCCCGGGTTGTCGTGCAGAGCTTGAGTTGGCGCAGCACCTCGTGCCCATCCGTGCCTGGCATCGCCACGTCCAGCAGCACCAGGTCGGGCGGCTCGTTCGCACACAGTGCCAGCGCCTGCTCGCCGCTGGTGGCCATCAGGACCTGATGATCGGCACAGAGCGCCTGATGCAGCGTCAGGATGTTGAGCGGTTGATCGTCCACCACCAGCAGCCGCGGCCGGCGCGGGGGCTCCGCGAAGGTATCGGCGACCGCGGCGCGTTCGCCCGTCGTTTCAGCGTTCATGCGGGAGGCCGGGTGCCGGCTTGAGAGCGGGCCCGCCAAGGGCGTGAGGGCCACGCCCGCGCCCGCACTTCACGGCGCGACGACCGCCAGCGCCTCGCGCAGCGTCGTCTGCAGCTGTGCCCGCGTGAACGGTTTGGCGAGCTGACAGGTGGCGCCGACCAAGCTCGCGGTTTCGAGGTTGAACTGTGTCGACAGCGTGCGCCGGCCCCCAGAGATCGCGATCACCGGTAGTCCGGGCCGGCGCCGGATCACCTCGACGATCACGCGCGCGCCGTCGATGCCCGGCATCAGCATGTCGGTGATCACCAGCTCGACGCCGCGGTGTGCGTCGAGCAGCTTCAGGCCCTGCTCGCCACTTGCGGCCTCGGTCACGGTGTGGCCGTCGAGCTCCAGCATCTGCAGCAGGGTGTCGCGCAGCAGTTCGTCATCGTCGATGAGCAAGATGTAAGCCATGGGGTCTTGATTGGTGGAATGGGAGCTTCGAGGCGTGCAACGCGCTCAGAAGAGTTCGATGCGAGGCGCGGGGTTGCCCGCGGCGCTGCCGGACGCCGCCTCGGGGTCGCGGTGAGCGGCTTCCAGTTGCACGTAGTCCACCGCCAGGGCCTGGGCCCGGGCGTCGATCTCGGCCGTGTCACTGTGCCCGTTGCGCAAGCGTGAAATCAGTTCGGCCAGCACGGCGTTGCGGTTTTCCACCGCCGGCTGCGCGCGGTCGACGATCTGCTTGAACACATCCTGGTATTGCGCGGTGTCCAGCAACAGCCCGATGCCGTGGTCCAGTTCGGTGTTGTGCTGGGTGACCGCCGTCATCAGCATCTCGTAGAACTGGCGCATGTCGACATAACTCTCGTCGAGCTTGAGCGTCAGCTGCCCCAGGCGTTCGGCCTCGGCTTCGTTGTGGCGGGCGCGGGCTTCAAATTCGCCGCCATGGCCGACCTCGACGGCCTTCACCAGCGCCTCGATGTCGTGTTTCACCCTGGCAGCGGTTTCATTCGACTGCGTCGCCAGCCGGCGAACTTCCGCGGCCAGCACTGCGAAGCCCCTGCCGGCCTCGCCTGCGCGTGCGGCCTCGATCGCCGCATTGATGGCCAGGATCTCGGTCTGGCGCGCGACGCCACGGATCGTGTCGGTCATTTCCGACAGGCCCTTGACCTGGCGCAGCAGCTGGTTGAAGTGGTCGCGCTCCTGCGCAATCTGCTGCGGCAGCGTGCGCACGAAGCCCGCCAGCTCGCCGATGATGCTGCTGTTCATCTCGATGCCCGACTGCATGGCCTCGCTCTGCTGGCGCGCATGTTCCAGGTATTGAATCAGCCGCGACGACAGTTGGCGCAGCGAACTGACCTGCCCCACCAGGCTCAGTGCCGACTGCTCCGACAAGCCGACGGCCCGGCACAGCTGCCGCATCAGCTGCACGTCGAGTTCGCGCATGCCGGCTACAGCCGCGCAGTCGGCGCCTGAAGCTGACGGCGACCGGTCAGCCAGGCGCTGCCGCAGCCAGCGGCGCAGTGAAGTGAACATCGTCATCTCACGCTCCCGGCAGAACCTGGCGGATCACTTTGACCAGGTCGGCGCCCGCCACCGGCTTGACCATCCAGCCGCTGGCGCCGAGCCTCTTTGCTTCGTCGCGCTTGGCCTGCTGGCTTTCGGTGGTCAAGGTCAGGATGGGCGTGAAGCGCAGCACCTTGCGCAGGTTCTTGATCAGCTCCAGCCCGTCCATCCTGGGCATGTTGATGTCGGTGATGACCAGATCGGGCTTCAGGCCCTTGTTGACCTTGGCCATGGCCTGCTCGCCGTCGCCGGCGGTTTCGACCTGGAAGCCGGCGATTTCGAGCGTGCTCTTCAGGCTCATGATCATGGTGGCCGAGTCATCGACGATGAAGATGGTCTTCATGGGAATTCCTTGTGTTGAAGATCAGCCGGCGCCGTGCAGCACGCCCGCCAGCAGCGGGTCGGCAGGGACTGCCGTGATCGCTGGCCGCAGAGCCAGCAGCACTTGCAGCACCGCGCCGTGCAGGTGCTCGCACTTACCCAGATGGACGGCGGGCGCCGACTGCTGCTGCAGCCATTGCGCCAGCGCCTCGGCGTCGTCGACGCCGACGACGCCTTCCAGCGCGGCGTACTTCTTCAGGTAGCGGATGGTCATGACAGAAGTTCCTTGGGGTTGAGCACCATCAGCACGCCGCCATCGCCCATCAAGGCCGTGCCGGCAAAACCGACCAGGCCGGCGAGCACGCCTTCCAGAGGCTTGAGGATGATGTCGCTGGCACCATGGAAATGGTCCACCAGCAGGCCGACGTTCTGGTTGCCGATGCGCACTACCAGCACGGCCAACTCGCCTTCGGCGTTGATCAGTGGCTCGGCGTCCAGAGCCAGCATTTCGTTCAGGGCGCGCAACGGCACGATGCGCCCGCGCAGCACCGTGGTGCGTGCCTGCTTGAAGGTGTGGATGTCTTCGACGTTGACGCGCACCGTCTCGACGATCAGGTCCATGGGCACGCCGATGCGCCGGCCGGCGCTTTCGACCACCATCACGTTGGTGACGGCCATCGACAGCGGCAGCGACAGGCGCAGCGTCGTGCCCTGGCCGAACACGCTGCTCAGTTCGACGCCACCGTGGATGCGTTCGACTGCGGTGCGCACCACGTCCATGCCGACGCCGCGGCCGGACAGGTCCGAGATCTTCTCGGCGGTGGAGAATCCGGGCAGGAAGATGAGCTGCACCGCGTCGGCGTCGGACAGCTGCGCGGCGCGGTCGGCCGGGATCAGATCACGCTCCACCGCCTTGGCGCGCACGCGGGCCGGGTCGACGCCGGCGCCGTCGTCGCGGATCTCGATGATGACGCGGTCGCTTTCCTGACGCGCCATGATGCGTATGGTTCCTGCCGCGGGCTTGCCGGCAGCGCGCCGTACCTCGGGCAGTTCGATGCCGTGGTCCAGGCTGTTGCGCAGGATGTGGATCAACGGGTCGGCCAGCGACTCGATGACGTTCTTGTCGGCTTCGGTGTCTTCGCCTTCGAGCACCAGGTTGACCTCCTTGCCGAGCTTCTTCGAGATGTCGCGGACCAGGCGGCCGAAGCGCTGGAACACAGCGCCCACGGGCAGCATGCGCACCTGCATGATGGCGTGCTGCATGTCCTCGGCGATGCGGTTGATGACCGCGTACTGGGCTTTGATCTCGCGCGCCAGTTCGCGTTGCTGGAAGACTTCTTCGGCGCGCTGGGCCAGGTAAGGCAGGCTGTTCTTGGCCACCACCATCTCACCGATCAGGTCCATCAGGCGGTCGATCTTCTCCTGGCCGACCTTGAGCACCTTGTGCGGCAGCGAGGCACCGCCATCGTCGCCCCGTCGGGCCGGCTCACCGGGCTTGCCGTCCTGCGCCGGCACTTCGTCCTCGGGCGCTGCAGCCGGCTCTTGTGCCGCGCTCTGGGCCAGCGCGTGCTGACTGGCCCAGGCCAGCAGGCCCGCCGCCGGTGTGCCTTGGGGCAGGGCGTCGAGTGTGGTCGTGGCGGGCTGTTCATCACCCAGTGCGGCGAGCAGTCGGCCCAGGGCTTTGCGGGCGGCGAGCACGGAACCCGGGGTCACACCGCTGCGGGCCAGCAGTGTGCACTGGTCGGCCCACAGCCCGGCGGCGCGTTGGCGCAGCATGGTCTGGGCGTGGCCCGAAGCTTCTGATGTGGGGCGCGCAGACGAGGCCACGCTGACGGTCGGCGATGCCGCCGGTTCACCGCCGCATGAGTGGTATTCCACCTGCTCGGGGACACAGCGGAAATGCGTGTCCAGCTCTGCGCGCGATGCGCTGCTGAGCAGCACGATGTCCAGGTTGCACTGATAGCAGTCCCAGTTCGCCAACGCCTGGCCTTCGGGCCAGGCCTCGCGGCCCGCAACCGCCACTTGCAGCAGCCCGGGCGTGGTGCTGGCCAGCCGCCACGGATCTTCACCCTTGAAGAAGCAGCCCTCTTCGGGCAGATAGCGCAGCGCCAGCACGGCGGGTGCCGTGGCCAGCGCCGCGGCGTCCAGGCGCTGCACCCAGGCAGGCGCTTGCGGCGTCGGTAGCTTCGGCGCGGTGGGCGGCTGCACGGTCTTTGCGGCGGCCGTGGGCGCCTGGACGAGCAGCGCGCGCAAGGCGCTCGCGTGTTCGATCGAGCGCGCCTCGGCGCCGTCCTCGATGCGGCCCAGGCGCTCAATCTGGTCGATCAGCTGCGCGCTGTAATCCATCGCTTCAAGCAGCGCGTCGGCCAGTTCACCGCTGTAGTCCAGCGTGCGGTTGCGCACCCGGTCGAGCAGGTCTTCGCCAGCGTGCACCACACGTTCCAGCGCCTTGAAATCGAACAGCCCGCAGTTGCCCTTGAGCGTGTGCACCGAGCGGAACAGGTCGTTGAGCAGTTCCAGGTTCGTCGGCTCGCGCTCGACATCGAGCAGCCGCTTGCCGATGGCTTCCAGGCACTCGCGCGCCTCGATGACGAACTGGTCCAGCAGGTCGGCCTGGTTCATGCCTGGACTCCTTCAGCTGCTTTCAGCGCTGCACGGCGGTCGCCGAGCAGCAGCGCCGCGCTCAGCACCAGCTCCGGCGGTCGCGCCGGTTTGACCACGTAGCCGTTGGCGCCGGCGTCGAAGGCGGCGCTGGCGTCCTGGCTCTGGGCCTCGGTGGAGACCATCAGCACCGGGGCCTGGTGGACTGGGTCGAGGCGGCGCAGTTCGCGCACGAAGCCGTAGCCATCCATCCGCGGCATATTGACGTCGACCACGTACAGATCGAACGGCTTGTCGGCGTCCTGCGCCAGCACGCGCTCCAGCGCCTCGATGCCATTGCTGGCTTCATCGGTGTGCCACCCGGCATCGCTGAGGATCTTGCGGTGGTACATGCGCACCGTGGCGGCGTCGTCGACGACGAGGATTCTCTTGTGGGGCTGATTCATAGCGGCCTTTGGTAGACCATCGCGTCGGGGAAGCGGCGCACGGTGTAGAGCGACGACATGCGGCTCATCGACTCCGAATGGCCCAGGCAGATGAAGCCACCTGGGGTCAGCGCGTCGAACAGCGCCTCGGCGGCGACGCGGCGCGACAGATCGTCGAAATAGATCAGCAGGTTGCG
>JANNMQ010000513.1:0-3218 GCA_031398045.1 Rubrivivax sp. | reverse complement strand
GTCAGCCACGACTTTCAGGGAAGCCTGAGCGTCGTTGGTGCAGCCGATCGCCTTGGCCGATGCGCTCAGCAGGCTCTGGAACAGGTCGATTTCATAGTTCGAGTGAACGTGCTGCAGCACGGCACTGATCCGCTCCAGGCCCATGCCGGTGTCCACACTGGGCTTGGGCAGCTGGTGCATCACACCGTCCTCAGAACGGTTGAACTGCATGAACACGTTGTTCCAGATCTCGATGTAGCGGTCGCCGTCTTGTTCAGCGCTGCCTGGCGGGCCACCCGCCACTTCAGGGCCGTGATCGTAGAAGATTTCGCTGCACGGGCCGCAGGGGCCGGTGTCGCCCATCATCCAGAAGTTGTCGGACATGTAGCGGCCGCCCTTGTTGTCGCCGATGCGCACAATGCGCTCAGCGGGCAGGCCGATGTCCTTGAGCCAGATGTCGTAGGCCTCGTCGTCTTCGGCGTACACGGTGGCCCACAGCTTTTCTTTGGGCAGCTTGAACTGCACCGTCAGCAGTTCCCACGCGTAGGCAATGGCGTCTTTTTTGAAGTAGTCGCCGAAGCTGAAGTTGCCCAGCATTTCAAAAAACGTGTGGTGGCGAGCGGTGTAGCCCACGTTTTCCAGGTCGTTGTGCTTGCCGCCGGCGCGGATGCATTTCTGGCTGGTGGTGGCACGGCTGTAGGGTCGGCGGTCATTGCCCAGGAACACGTCCTTGAACTGGTTCATGCCGGCGTTGGTGAACAGCAGCGTGGGGTCGTCGCCCGGCACCACGGGGCTGCTGGCCACGATGGTGTGGCCTTTGGATTCAAAGTACTTCAGGAAGGTGTGGCGGATGTCAGAGGCTTGCATGGCAGATGGCGGCAGTGTCTGTCTAACTTTTAAATGATGGGGCGGCGAAAGTGCGCTCGAAAACCGAGATCAATGGATAACTTGAACGCCCGCTTGGGTAGCCGCGCGGGCCAAGGCCGCGTCCAGCGTTGCCAACGGACCACGCCGCTGCAGCGCCAGTTCAAGGTAGGCCGTGTCATAGGCCGTCAAGTCGTGTGACAACGAAGCCAGGTAGTGTTGCCGCACCGCGGCGTCATGCACGCTGGCCAATTCAAACTGCAACGCTTCGAGACGGCCACAAACCGTCAGCATCTCCTCGCTGGTGAAGCGAGCGCGCCGCACGGCGCTGCGAAAGGCGTTGGCCACTTCAAAGGGCCAGATGGACGGCACCAGCAGGCGGCCCGAAGCCACTTGGGCCAGGCTGGCCGGGCGCTTCTCGTCGGGCATCACCATAGCCAAGGCGTAGGAGCAGTCGACCACGATCACCGTCGGCCCTCGTCGCGCCAGGCCAGAATTTCCTCCACCGTGATCGGCCCGCCACGTTTTTCAACCTCGCGACCCACCGCCTGCAAGGCGTCGAGTGCGGCCAGGCGCCGCTGGTAGAGCTCGGGTGACACCTCAGTGATGGGCACCAGCTTGGCCACCGGCTTGTTGTGGCGTGTGATGATGACTTCTTCGCCCCGCTCAGCGCGTGCGATCAGCTCTGACAGGTGCGTCTTGGCTTCGAACAGGCCGACGGATTCCATGGTGGTGTTGCCCGGAACTGGTTGAATTGGCCAGATTATAAAGGCAGCGGTCCGGCCCCAGCGCCCGCAAGTGGGCCATTCAAGACCCAAAGCCGCACCGGATGTGCGTAAGTCGGGCGTCGATGTTGCAATGCTTCCAGCATCGGACCCAGGGTGGTCGGCAGCAGCTGCCAGGCCACCATCAGTGTCGGCCGACGGGGGATGAAGCGCGCGGCCTGGGCCTGTGCTGCCGCCGTGGAGTTGAGCCACCCGCAGTCCCAAGGCAAACCCGAGGCCCCGGGGCCGCTGTGCAGCAACTCTCGCAGCTTGGTGGCCAGCCGGTGCAGCCGCTGCCGCCCCGCGCCACCCAGTTGCAGCATGTGCAGCGTGCCGTCCAGCTGCAGCATCTGGTGGTTCAGCCAGGCCTGCTGTTGCGCCCTCGCCGCCGGCAGTGGCGCCAACGTGTGGCCGGCACTGGCAAAACCGGGCTCTGCCGATGCAACGGCGGGGCAGAGCACCCGGAATGCCCGCATCAGGGCGTCGGCATCAGCGCAATCGGCGACGGGCTGCTGGGCGCTCCACACGGGGGCGCCCATCAGCGTGTCATCAAAGCGGGCGTGGAAGCGAACCCATCGGCTCGATGGCGGGTGGCTGGTCATGGTCGCGCAGGAATTACGGGGCTTACGGGGCTTTCAGCGGACGGGCGCAGATGTTCGGTTGCGAACTTTTCACGGGCCACCATTGTTGGTGCCAGCAAGGGGTGGGCCGCGACCATTGGCCGCCGGCAGCACGGACGGTCGCGGTAGATTCACGCCATTCGACAACGACGGAGCAGCCCGCATGGAAAACACATCGCCCCTGGCCAGCCTGAAAGACCCGAGCCTGCTGAAGACCGACGGCCTGATCAACGGCGAATGGACCGCCGGCCAGACCAGCACGCCGCGTTTTGCAGTGACCGACCCCGCCACCGGCCAGACACTGGCGCAGGTGGCCAGCCTGGGCGCCGTGGACGCCGCGGCGGCCATTTCGGCCGCCGAGAAGGCCTGGCCTGCCTGGCGCGCCAAGACCGCCAAGGAACGCGCCAGCATCCTGATGAAGTGGTTTGCGCTGCTGCACGCCAACACCGACGACCTGGCGCGCATCATGACCGCCGAGCAGGGCAAGCCGCTGGCCGAAGCCAAGGGCGAAGTGGCCTACGGCGCCAGCTTCATCGAGTGGTTTGCCGAAGAGTCGCGCCGCGTCTACGGCCAGACCATCCCCACCACCGACAACAACAAGCGCTACATCGTCATCAAGCAGCCCATCGGCGTGTGTGCGGCCATCACGCCGTGGAACTTTCCGATCGCGATGATCACGCGCAAGGTGGCGCCAGCATTGGCAGCGGGCTGCCCCGTGATCATCAAACCGGCCGAGCAAACGCCTTTGTCGGCCCTGGCGGTGGCCGAACTGGCGCAACGCGCCGGCATGCCGGCGGGGGTGCTGAACATCCTGTGCGCCGACGCCGACCACAGCATCGCCATTGGCAAGGTGTTGTGCAGTTCTGACGTGGTGCGCCACCTGTCATTCACGGGCAGCACCGAGGTGGGCCGCATCCTGGCCCAACAGTGCGCCCCCACCATCAAGAAGATCAGCCTTGAGTTGGGCGGCAACGCGCCCTTCATCGTCTTC
>JANNMQ010000481.1:0-2880 GCA_031398045.1 Rubrivivax sp. | reverse complement strand
CCAGCACCTGGCCTGCAGCCTGCATGGCAGCACGGTAACCGCGCAAACGTTCTTTGGCGTCGGGGTGGCGGCTGTCGCCGGTGATGAAGGCGATGCGGCGGTGGCCGCGCTGCAGCAGGTGGTGGGTGGCCAGCCGCGCGCCTTCAAAATTGTCGAAGCTGAGCGACACCACCCCCGGTGCGGCCAACGCGCGGCCTGTCACCACCACCGGCAGGCTGCTGGCCAGCGTGGTCAGCGCGGCGTCACCCAAGCGTCCGTCCAGCACGATGATGCCGTCCACGCGGCGGGCGCGCAGCACTTCGATGCAGCGCGTTTCCTGTGTCACGTTCCACTGCCCGCTGACAAACAGCGGGCTGTAGCCGGCGGCGGTGAGCTCACCTTCGATGCCACGCAAGGCACCACCAAAAAACGGGCTGTCGATGGTCTGCGCGACCACGCCGACACTCAGCGTACGGCCCCCTGCCAACCCCCGCGCCACCGGGTTGGGCACAAAGCCCAGCGTGTTGATGGCGTGGTCCACGGCCTGGCGTTTGTCGTCGCTGACCACTGCGGTGCCATTCAAGATGCGCGACACCGTGCTGGGCGACACGCCGGCGGCTTGCGCCACCATCTCCAGTGTCACCTTTCCCTCTTCAAGTTTGGGCCCTGCAGCCCGGCCAGCCCTTTTTTTTGCGGGCACGGCATCTTGCGTTTTGTTCTTCATGACCAACGCTTTCAAGTGAGGCGCGAAGTCTAAAGGTGATGCCCGCACGCTCCTACACTGGCCCGATGAACACTTCGGTCCCAGTCAAACATCGCACGGCGCGTGCCCCCTTGCACCGCCAACACCTCAGTGACCTGCAAGGCGCCACCCGCCTGGCCACCAGCGCCACACTGGCCCTGGCCGCGCTGGTGGAAGCCCTGCATGCACGCATAGCCAGCGTGCCGGGCCTGCGCGGGCCCGAACAAACCAGCGGCATCACGGGCCTTGTCTACAAAAGCGTACGCGGTGTCACCCATGTGGTGGGCGGCAGCGTGGACGCGCTGTTGAACGCGCTCATTCCTTGGCTGCAGCCGGTGGGCACGGGCAGCACCTCCACGCCCGAGCGCGATGCCGTGCTGGCGGTGCTGAACGGTGTGTTGGGCGACCATCTGGCCGCCACCGGCAACCCGCTGGCCATCCCGATGAGCTTGCGTTACCAGGGCCGGGCCCTGCCGCTGGAGCCTGCGGCCTTGCGCACCGCATTGCCCACCGACAGCCGCCGCGTGCTGGTGCTGCTGCACGGCCTGTGCATGAACCACCACCAGTGGAAACGTGATGGCGCGGGCACTAGCGAAGGTAAAGACCACGGCGCCGCTTTGGCGCAAGCCGCCGGCTACACACCCCTGTACCTGCACTACAACAGCGGCCTACCCGTGCACGTGAACGGCGCAGCCTTTGCGCAGCAGATGCAAGCGCTGCTGGCGGCCTGGCCGCAGCCGCTGCAGCGCGTGGTGCTGCTGGGCCACAGCATGGGTGGGCTGGTGGTGCGCAGCGCCTTGCACCAGGCAGCCGCCGAAGGCCAGGCCTGGACAAAACAAGTGGACGACGCCGTGTTTCTGGGCACGCCGCACCAAGGCGCGCCGCTGGAACGTGCGGGTCACTGGGTGGACTTGATACTGGGCGCCGCACCCTACGCTGCACCGTTGGCGCGCCTGGGCGGTGTGCGCAGCGCCGGCATCACCGACCTGCGCCACGGCAACCTGCTGGAAGGCCCGCCCAACAGCTTGCCGGTGCATGTGCCACTGCCCGTGCAGCCGCGCTGTTACGCCATAGCCGGCACCACCGGCGCACGCGAGAAAGACCTGAAAGACCGGCTGCTGGGCGACGGCCTGGTGCCACTGGGCAGCGCGCTGGGCCGCCATGCCAACGCCGCCCGGCAGCTGGCTTTTTTGCCTGAACGTCAAATGCAGGTGATGCAGACCAACCACATGGCCTTGCTCAGCAGCCCCGAGGTGGCGGCTGCGTTGCTGCGCTGGTTGGCCTAAAAGCCCATCAGCGAACGAACCCACGGCTTCCTGGTGGCCTATCGGCGCCGGAGAGCGGCGCTGCAGTGCGACGTTGGCGGGCTTGTTCAGGCCGCGCCGCAAATGCGCCGCGCGCTGATCAAGTTTTGGCGTCCAACAACGCACCCACCATGCGGTCCTGTGCTTTAAACACCGTCAAGTTCGCCATGTAGCTGGTTTTGGCTTGCAGCAGACCCACCACGTCGTCTTCAAGACGATTGCCTGCCTTGGGCGTCGTGCTTACCGTGGCCCTGGCGCCGCCCTCGGCCAGCACGGCCACTTGCACGGTCTGGCGTTTGAAGCCTTGCGTGCCCTGGTTGGCGATGTTGTGGGCCGACGCACCCAGCTGAGCCTGCGCCGCGTTCATGCCCGACAGGGCGATGGAAGTTGTGCTGTTCATAGCCACACAGTGTAGGCAGCACACACCGCTGCGCACACGCCGCCCCCCGCGGCCGCGGGCTTGACACGGGCAGAATGCACGCGCCGCACAGGTACCCCCGCTTACACATGCACCCGCCCCAGCCACCATCGGTTTTGATGCCTGTACCCCCATCGTCACCTGCGCCGCTGCACGCGCCCCTGGCCGGCGCGCCGCGTGTGCTCAGCCTGATTGCGCCGATGACGCAGCTGAACACGCCCTACCCGTCCACGGCTTACCTGACCGGGTTCCTGCGCTCACGCGGCTTTGTCGCGCACCAGGCCGACCTGGCACTGGCGCTGGCGCTGCAGCTGCTGTCGGTGCCGGGCCAGCAAACAATTCATGCCTGTGCACAGCAACCGCCGGCCGCGCAGCGCAGCCCCCTGGTGCAGCACGTCTGTCTGCACTTCAGCATCTACAGCACCACCAACGCCCCC
>JANNMQ010000454.1:0-2392 GCA_031398045.1 Rubrivivax sp. | reverse complement strand
CCGCGTGTTCAGCTGGTGCGAAGCCGCGTAGGAATCCAGTTCGGGGAAGTAAGCCACGCGCCTGGCCAGAAAGGTGTTGGCCAACAGCTTGATGGCCTCGGCCTCGGTGCTGCCGGTAAACAGCGTGGGTATGTCTTGTTTGATGGCCGCGGCTTGCAGCAGGCCGGCAAAGGTGCGTGCCCGTTCGCTGTCTTCACCCACCACGATGCGGCTGGGGTGCAGGTTGTCGTACAGCGCCCTGCCCTCACGCAGAAATTCGGGGCTGAAGATGAGGTTGTGCGTCAGGTACTTGCGCCGCGCTGTGGCTGTGAAGCCCACCGGGATGGTGCTTTTGATGACCATCACCGCGCTGGGGTTGACGGCAATCACGTCACGGATGACCGATTCAACCGTGTCGGTGTTGAAGTAGTTGGTCTTCGGGTCGTAGTCGGTGGGCGTGGCAATGATGACGTAGCTGGCGCCGGCATAGGCTTCGCGCTTGTCGGTGGTGGCGCGCAGGTTCAGCGGCTTGTTTTGCAGGTAGTCGGCAATTTCGTGGTCGTCGATGGGCGACTGCTTGTCGTTCAGCATCTGCACCTTCGCAGGCACGATGTCCAGCGCCACCACTTCGTTGTGCTGGGCCAGCAAAACGGCGTTGGAAAGGCCTACGTAGCCGGTGCCTGCAATGGCAATTTTCATGGGCTTGTTGTCGCTTTCTAGGTGACGCAGGCCTCATGGCACGGCATCCCCGGGGCTGATCAAAGGCAGAAGTCTTGCAGACGTCTGCTAGTTTGATGGCCCTGAATGTGTGAAAACTACACGTCATGCGGCACAAGTGCAGTGCCCCCAGCCATGCGCTGGCGGGTGTGGGCTGGCCGCCTGCTGTTGCGGCGGCTGCAGAGACCATCGCTTATTGGCCGGGCAGGCTACCGCAGTGCATAACGCGGATGGCGTTGCGCACAACTGGCAATACAGCCGCGCAAGCGGCATGCCACCAAGCCAGCGGCGCCCGCGATCCGGGCGCGCCGCCGGCGTGGGGGCGCGAGAAAAAGGCTTGCCGCGTCAAGGGACAGTAGGGTACAGCCACAGTCTGGTCTTGCCCCAGCAATTGCATCAACACGGTGACGCGTTCAGTCGCCACGCTAGAAACAATGCCTTGCAAACCGGCCAGCGGGCCGGCCGCAAACACCACCTGCTGGCCAGGTACAAAGGGTTGCTGTGGCAAGCAGGCGTTGCGGGCGTCAACCACTTGGCGCAGGGCCGCCAGGCGGGCGTCGGCCAGCCCAGCCAGAACCACACCAAACCGCACCATGCAGGTAACGCCCGGCGTGCTGCGCACCGGGCCGATGGCCTGGCCCGCATGTTCGGGGCGCACAAAGGCATAACGCGGAAACATGGGCTTGTGCTGTTGGCGCCACTGGCCAGCGCGCCGCACCCAGCTGGCCATCTGGGGCATGTAGACCTGGTAGCCCTGCTCTTGCAGCTTGCTGACTGCATAGGCTTCTTGCCGCGGCTTGGTCATGCACACGTACCAGGCGCTGCTGGGCAACGTGCCGATTGCAAAGTCTGCGGCGCCGGGGCTCGGCCCCAGATTCGTCTTGACCAGAGGGGCCGCAATCTTGAAGGCTAACGGCGCAACGGTGTGCTGGTTTGTGGGTGTTTCAAGCGGCGCCATCAAGAGGCGCCCTTCAGATCTTCAAGGCGGTGCGAACCAGTGGTTCGCAGCACCGGGCGGTGAAGGCTGCCCCAGCGAACCAGCCACAAAAAAGCCACCAGATACAGACCCACGCTAACGGCCAGCAGCAACAGCAACCAGCCGGTGCTGTGGGCCACAAACACCGAAGCCAGCATGGTGGGAGCGGCCAGGACTAACACCACCAGAGTCGAAGCCGAGTTGGCCACCCATTTTTCAGCCCAGGGGTAGGCAAACAGCAAATGCCTGCAGCGGCGCTTGTAGACCAGCGTGTGCATGTGCAGGGTGTCGGGTGCCATGGCGTGGCTGGTGCGGAAGGTGCGACTGCCGCGAACTTTGCGGCGCACGATGCTGTAAATGGTTTCCATGGTGGGGTGGAACGACACGGCAATGCAAAACCAGGGTGACACCTCACCGGGGTTGCGCGCCAGCAGCAGCACCCACAGCAGCGCCATCACAAAGCCCAGAAAGTAGGCGCCGCCGTCACCCAGGAAGAGCAGCCCGCGCGGAAAATTCAGCACCAGAAAGCCTGCCACCGCGGCGGCCAACACCAGGCACAAGTGCACCAGCGCCGGGTCACCCACGGTGTGGGCCACATAAGCCGTGGCGGCCATCATCAACAGCGTGAGCCCGCCAGCCAGGCCGTTAAGCCCGTCAATGATGTTCATGGCCTGTGTGAAGCCCGACACCAGCAAGAGCGTGAGCGCCACGCTGACGGGC
>JANNMQ010000415.1:0-4541 GCA_031398045.1 Rubrivivax sp. | reverse complement strand
CGCAGCACGATGCTCATGTGTTCACGCACCGACAGCTGTTCGCGGCTGATGGTGTGGTGTTGGTTCAGGCGCGCGCGCTGCAGGATGTCTTTCCAGGCCAGGCGCAGTTCGTCGGCGTGCACCTCGGGCCAGCGTGGTTGCAGGCTTTGTTCGATGTGCACCTGGGCGCGCAGGAAGTCGCGGCCCAGCACAGGCATCTGGTCCAGCTTGGCGGCACCCAGCTTGATCTGTTCATATTCCACCAGCCGGCGCACCAGTTCAGCCCGCGGGTCTTCGGGTTCGCCACCGTCAGCGCTTTTCTTCGGCGGCAACAGCATGCGCGACTTGATCTCGATCAGCATCGCTGCCATGAGCAGGTATTCGCTGGCCAGTTCCAGGTTGTGCTTGCGGATCTGGTCGATGTACTGCAGGTACTGGCGCGTGACGCTGGCCAGTGGAATGTCCAGGATGTTGAAGTTTTGCCGGCGTATCAGGTACAGCAGCAGGTCCAGCGGGCCTTCAAAGGCCTCGAGAAAAACTTCCAGCGCATCAGGCGGTATGTACAAGTCCTGCGGCATGCGAAACAGCGGCTCGCCATACAGCCGCGCCACCGCTATTCTGTCCACCACCAGCGGTGGTGGGGCCTCGTTTTCGGGCGGCAATTCAAATCCTTTCGCGACTTCGGTCGCGAGGGTGGTGCTGGGCACAGCTTGCTGCCGCTTTTAGCGCTGCGGCTTGGTCTGGTACACGTAGGCCTGCTGCGGCACCTTGGCGTCAAGCCAGTCAGCGCTGGCGCTGCGGTCTTGCGGTTTGTCCCACAGCAGCGCACGGCCTGCGCGCTGCTCTTGTTCCAGCGAAGGTTTTTTTGCCTTCAGGTCCTGGATGAAGTTGGTGACGTCAGAGGTGTATGGTTTCCAGAACAAAGGCATGGGGTGAACCGGTTGTGCCGCAGGGCAGAATGTTGAATTCCATTTTACCGGGGACTCATCCGATGGCTGCAGTTTCTGTGTTCTCTTCATTGTGCACGCGTGGGGTGTGGGCCTTGACGGCGGCCTGGGCCCTGGGGGCAGGCTTGGCCGGCTGTGATCGCTCCTCGGTACTGGAAGAAAGTGTTTCCACCGAAGTGCAGGTGCGCAAGGAATTTGGTGAACCCCGCACCATCACCGTTGAAGCCGACGGTTCACGCACCTTCGACTACCCGCGCCAGCCTGAGGGCTGGACCAACTACGTCATCAAGATGGGCGCTGACGGCAAGGTGACATCCATCCGCCAATTGCTCACACCCGACAACTTTGCCAAGGTCACACCCGGCCTGACGCAGCTGGAAGTGCGCAACATCCTGGGCCGCCCGGCCAAAATGCAACCTTTCCCGCTGAAGAAAGAGGAGGTTTGGGACTGGCGCTTCAAACAAAACGCTCAAGAGTCCAAGCTCTTCAGCGTGACCTTCGACAGCAGCGGCAAGGTGCTGTCCAGCGCTATTGGCGACGACCCGCGCGACAGCCTGAACGGCAGCAAAAATTGAGGCTGGCTGCCGCTTGCCACTTGCCACTTGCCACTTGCCACTTGCCGCGTGCCGCGTGCCGCTGGCGGTGACGGCCGGGTTGCCGCCATCGAAACCGAACTGAAGTTTCAGGTGCCACGCGGCCAGCGTGGTGCCTTGCGTGCCGCGGTGGCTACCGCCAGCGCGCGCACCACCCGGCTGCAGGCGGTGTATGCCGATACAGCGGGTTCTCATCTGGCAGCAGCCAGCCTGGCGCTGCGCCTGCGCAAGGAAGGCCGTGTCTGGGTGCAGACGCTGAAAGGCCGTGGTGATGGCGTCGCCAGCCGGTTTGAACACGAGGTGGTGCTGCCCCGCGTGCAGGGAATGCCAGGTCTTCCGGGTCTGCCGGGCCCGCCCACGCTGGATGCCAGCCTGCACGACGGCACGGCACTGGCGCCGGTGCTGCAGCGTGCTTTGGGCACCGGCGGTGCCTTGTTGCCGGTGTACCGCACCGACATCCAGCGCTTGCACCGCAGGCTGCGCTTTCAGGGCGCTGTGATCGAGCTGGCGCTGGATCGCGGCCACTTGTTGGCCGGTGACCAGCACTCGCTGGTGAGCTTAGCCGTGCATGAAATTGAATTTGAGTTGATCAGCGGCCCCGCAGTGGCCTTGCCCGCGCTAGCCGCGCAGTGGGCCGCCCGCTTTGGCTTGTGGTGGGACGTGCGCACGAAGTCAGAACGCGGCTTCAGGCTGGCGCACGGCCTGCAGACGGTGCCGGCCATAAAACCGGCGGCGGTCGTTGCTGCCGGCCAGCCACCCCTGCAGGCCCTGTTGGCGCAGGTGCTGCCCAACGCGGCCGAATTGGCGGGCGGCAGCGGTACTGCGGCGCACCTGGCTGCTTTGCGCCAGGGCCTGCAGGCCTTGAAAGCGGCCGTGGCCCGGGCAGAACCTGGCCTCGCCGATGAAACGCAGCGGCTGTTGCTGGACCTGCACGACTTTGATGCTGCGCCGGCACTGCTGCGCGCAGCGCCCTTTACGGCGCTGATGCTGGCGCTGTTGTCGCGGGCGCTTGCTGCGCAGCCGGCACGCCCGCGCTGAAATGCGCCGCTGCAGCCACGCTGTCCACCACGTGGTCAGCACCCAGCAGCTGCGCAAAACCCGTGCGCTGCATCAGCGACAGCGGTTGTTCGTTCACATGGGCCAGCACCACCGCCACGCCCTGGCGCCTCAAGGTGCGGTGCAGCTGCTGCATGGCATCCAGACCCGAGGTGTCCATCGACACCAGGCGCTGCATGTCCAGCACCAACGTGTGGGTGCCGGCCGGTATCTGGTCGGCCAGGTCTTCGATCTTGCCCACGGCGCCGAAAAACAGCGACCCGTACAGCGCCATGCCGTGCATGCCCGCCGGCAGTAAACCGGCGGCCAATGGTGTGGCGCGAAACAGCTGGCCCATGCGCCAGATGAAAAACACGCAGGCCAGCACCAGGCCCACCTCCACCGCCACCGTGAGGTCAAACACGATGGTCAGCACAAAGGTGCCCACCATCACGGTGCGGTATTGGGCCGAGTAGTTGCGCAGTGTCAGGAACTGGTGGCCTTCAAACATGTTCCAGGCCATGAACACCAAGATGCCGGCCAGCACCGCCAGCGGCACATGGGCGGCCAGCGGCGCGGCCAGCAGCAAGATGAGCAGCAGTGTGACCGCGTGCACGATGCCAGCCACCGGGCTGACGGCACCGGCGCGCACGTTGGTGACGGTGCGGGCAATAGTGCCTGTGGCCGGTATGCCACCAAACAGCGGTGTTATGAAGTTGGCTATGCCTTGTGCCATCAGCTCCTGGTTGGGGTCGTGGCGCTTGAATTCGCTCATGTTGTCGGCCACACGGGCGCACAACAGCGATTCGATGGCGCCCAGCAAGGCGATGGTGATGGTGGGGATGGTGAGGTGGCGTGCACTTTCCCAGCTCAGCGGCGGCAGGTCCAGCGTGGGCAGGCCGCGCGCCAGTTCACCAAAACGCGAGCCTATGGTTTCTACCGGCAGCTTGAAAAACCAGGCCAGCAGTGTCAGCGTGGCCAGCGCCACAATGGGTGCCGGCAGCCGGCTGGCCAGGCGCACCGGGCGCTTTTCCAGCACCGTGGCGGGCAAGCCTTTGCCACTGCTGAACAGCCGCGGCCACAGCGCCAGCCCAGCCACACAGGCCACGCCCAGCACAAAAGCCCAGACGTTGAAGCTGTGGATGTTGGCCGCCAGCGTGGCCACCTGGGCCAGAAAGTCGCCCGGCATCTTGGTTATGTCCAGCCCCATCAGGTCGCGCAGTTGCGACAGACCAATCAACACCGCAATGCCGTTGGTGAAACCGATGACGATCGACACCGGTATGTAGCGTATCAAGGCCCCCAGCTTGAACAGCCCCAGCAGGAACATCAGCACACCCGCCATTGCGGTGGACAGCAACAGGTTGGTGAAGCCGTAGCGTTCGATGATGCCGAAGATGATGACGATGAAGGCCCCGGCGGGGCCGCCAATCTGCACCTGCGAACCACCCAGCGCCGAGATCAGGAAGCCGGCGATGATGGCCGTGATCAGCCCCTGTTCGGGTTTCACGCCCGACGCAATGCCGAAGGCCAGCGCCAGCGGCAGCGCCACGATGCCCACCGTGATGCCGGCACCCAGATCAGCCAAAAAACGCTCGCGGTTGTAGCCTTTAACGGCGTCAAGCATGCGTGGCCGAAACGGGTGCAGTCGGGGGGAGGCCATAGTGGGCATTGTCGTCCTGCCGCCCTGCAGGGGGCTGACAAACGCTGCGATTTGCTGCGGTACGCAGCAGTACGCCGCTGGTCAGCGCACCCGCATGCCGGCTTGCGCGCCGGGCCAAGGTTCCAGCACGTAGACGCCGGGCTCCGCTTCTTCGTCGGCGTGGCTGGCGGCCAGCACCATGCCTTCGCTGACGCCAAACTTCATCTTTCGGGGCGCCAAGTTGGCCACCAGCACCGTCAGCTTGCCCTGCAGCTGCTCGGGCCGGTAGTTGACGGCGATGCCGCTGAACACGTTGCGTGTTTTGCCTTCACCCGCATCCAGCGT
>JANNMQ010000369.1:0-1681 GCA_031398045.1 Rubrivivax sp. | reverse complement strand
CGCCCCTGTGCGTGCGGCCGGAAGATGTCAGCGCTGACGCTGCCGCCGTCGCGCAGCGGAATCAACACATTGCGCTCGACGTTGATGGCCAGCTTGCCGGGCGACGCGGCAGCGGCGCTGCCCCCATGCGCGCAGCCAGCAAGCCCCGCGCTCGCGGCTGCGAGCGCGGCGCCGCGCAGCATGAGATCACGGCGCGTTGGGTAGGTCGCAGGGGTGAGGTGGGTGCGGCGGGTGTGGCTAATGTGGCTGGTGCGGCTGGTGTGGCTGGTGCGCGTGATGCGGCTCATAACGGGTCTCCGGGTCAGTGCTTTGAGTGGCCGGAGTCTGCGTGGCGCACAGGGCCGCGTCATTCACATAGGTTCAGGCCGCCGAACCGATTGAGCGTTTGAGTCGCGACAACGACTGCGGCCTGATGCCGAGGTAAGAAGCCAGTTGGTGCTGCGGAATGCGCGCGAGCTGCGCACCGAAGCGCTGGTGCAGTTCGCGGTAACGCTGCGCTGCGTCTTGCGTCAGGAATGCGAGTTCGCGGTCTTCCTTGCGCACGTAGAGCATTTCAGCCACGCGGCGCCCAAGCCGTTGCCATTCGGTATGGCTTGCGTACAGGTCGAGCATCGTCTGCCAGGGCCAGACGAGAAGTTCGCATGCGGTCACGGCGGCGATCTCGACGCGTGCGGGCACGCCCATCGCCGCGCTGCCAAACGAGATCGTGAAACTGCCGGCGAAACCGAAGTCCTTGGTCGCGTCGTTGCCGTCGATGTCGGTCACGAAGTAGCGCACGATGCCGTTCTGGATGAACGCCAGCTCGTGCAATGCCTGCCCCAAGTGGCAGAAAGTTTCGCCCGCGGCCAGGCGGCGGGGTGCGGCAGCGGCAACGAAATGCTCAAGTTGGTCTTGCGGCGGCTGCGCGAAGCGGTGCACAAAAGCCGCCACGGCAGCCTGACCTGTTGTCGAGTTTGTGGTCGTGGCGTCAGACATCTTGTGGTCGATCAGACGGTTTGCATGGCTGCATTTTGGCGGTCTGCCGGTGCTGCGCAGGCCGCACCCGGGCAGCCGCTGCCCTTTGCCCGCAAAATGCGGCCCATGATTCATCAGCGCACCTTGAAAACCGTTGTCAGCGCCGTGGGCGTGGGGGTGCACAGCGGGCACAAGGTGGAACTCACACTGCACCCCGCACCCCCCGACTCGGGCGTGGTCTTCAGGCGTGTTGATTTGCAGCCGCCGGTGGACATTGCGGTGAATGCCTTTGCGGTCAGCGACACGCGCATGGCCAGCACCATCAGCGCCGGCGGCGACCCTGCAGCGCCGAAAGTGCAGACCATCGAACACCTGATGTCGGCCTGCGCCGGGCTGGGGTTGGACAACCTGGTGGTGGAGATCACCGCTGAAGAAGTGCCCATCCTGGACGGCAGCGCGGCCACCTTCATCTACCTGCTGCAAAGCGCGGGCATCGAGCTGCAGCCAGCCCCCAAACGCTATCTGCGTGTGAAAAAGGCGGTCGAAGTGCGGGAAGGCGCTGGCCCGACGCTGAAGTGGGCGCGGCTGGAGCCCTTCCACGGCTACAAGCTCAGCTTCGAGATCGAGTTCAAGCACCCCGCGCTCGACGCCACTGGCCAGCAGGTGAGCTTCGATTTCAGCTCGGGCCAGTACCGGCGCGACATCGCGCGTGCGCGCACCTTTGGCT
>JANNMQ010001068.1:0-2565 GCA_031398045.1 Rubrivivax sp. | reverse complement strand
CCAGCGCCGCATGCTCGGCGACCATCATCTCGGTGCGGTTGGGGCCTGCGTTGACGTGGCAGTGCAGGCAACTCTGGTTGCACTTGTAGCCCAGGTTGACCTGCAGGGTTTCCAGGCGACCACGCTGTAGGGGGGGAAATTGGCTGTCAGTCAGCAGGTGCAGAGTGTCGTGCATCTTGGTATGTTGCGGTTTCGAAAGATTCTGGCCATGAAGAGAGCAAGCCCAGCAGGAGAAGCCGGACGCAAGAAGGTGTCGGTGGCTGCGAGCTCGTTCTTACAACTGCAAGCAATCCATGCCCCGCCCGCATGCCCCGCCCGCGTGCCCCAAACCATGGTGCACCTGCTTGGCCCAGATGCCCACTGGTCTGTACTGCTGTAGACAGAAGGCTTGAAGTCTAAAACCTGACTTTACAGGCTTGTCGAACGAGACCCCGCCACGACTGAGGCTGCACGGGGACAGGCACAGTGCCAACAGTTCTGGAGGCATGTCCTAGATTCCGCAAAGCTCAACAGCACCCAACTCCGTTCAGGCAGTCCAACCGGCATGCCTGCCCGTTCGCCAACGAACCCGTGTCAGGCTTCCAGCAATGCCAGCTGCTGCGGCAGGCAGCGGCTGTTCAGGTCATAGCGGTCTATGACATCGCTGCGGGCTGCCTCTCGCAGCGTGGCCAGTAACGGTCGCCGTTCAAGTGCGTTGGCCACCGTATGGGCCAGCGCATCGTGGTCGAAAAAGTCGGTCAGCAAACCGTTGCGGCCATGCTCCACCACTTCCTGCAAGGGCGCAGTGCGCGAGCCCACGATCAAGCAGCCGATACTCATGGCCTCCAACAGCGACCACGACAGCACAAATGGATAGGTCAGGTACACATGCGCGGCCGACACCTGCAGCATCTGTGTCAGCAGTTCATGCGGCAGCCGACCTACAAAGTGAACGCGCCGGGCGTCCAGTTGGCCGGCCACCTCGGCGTAGAAGATCTGCTTCCAGGTTTTGCCCGCCGGAGCCGATGCACCGTAACTCACACCATCACCACCCACAATCAGCACCTGGGCTTGCGGCCGCAGCCGCAGCAGCAGCGGCAGGCTGCGCATAAAGGTGTGGTAACCCCTGTAGGGCTCTAGATGGCGTGCCACGAAGGTCACCACCTCGTCGCCCGGTCGCAGCGTCAAGGCCGCCTTTTGAAGCCGAACCACGGCGTTCGGGTTGGGCACGAAGCGGGTTGTGTCGATGCCGTCATGGATGACCTTCATCCGCGGCTGCACCCAATCGGGATGTTGGCTGCGTTGAAACTCGGTCGGCGAAATGGCAATGTCAGCTATCGACAGCGCATGCAGCAGGTGCGTGTTCTTGATGCGGGTGCGCATCTGCGCCTGCAGCGACGGCTTGTTGAACTCGGGGTCGAAGTGGCTGTCGCCGCCGGGGGCACCGTAGTAGTACTCGGCAAACAAAACCTGACGCGCCGTGGGGCAGGCATCGCGCAGAAAAAGGGATTCACCCCAGCCCGGGTGTGAGTAGATCAGGTCGGGCACAAAACCCGCCGCCATCAACCCCTGCAGCGCCTGGGCAACAGCCTCGCCCCGGCTGATGTGCAGCGGCAGCCCGGCCAGTGCCGGTGACGGTTTGGGCAGGCCTGGCGCGGGCGCCGCGGGTTGTTGCACCCGCAGGTACTGCACACCCGGCAACCGCGGGTCTTGCAAGTGGCTGCCCAGCGCGCGAACCTCATGTCCGCGTGCTGCCAGGGCTGGCGCCAGGTGTCGAAATTGGGCTGGGAAGTTCTGGTGAACAAACAGTATCTTCATCGGTCCGCTGGCGGCTTGAGCGGATGTTCGTCCACGTGTTCGATGCGTTTGAGCCCATTCACCTGCGGGTTGAGTTCACCCGGAATACACAGCATGTTGAATGACGCCTTCTTGCCAAAGATATCGACCCGGGTTTGCGTCGGGTTGTCCGCCCGGTACAGCGGCACCACGTGCCACCAGCAGGCATAACCCAGGCCCAGCACGTGTTCGATCAGCGCGGGGGATTTATCCACGCGGTCGTTTTCCAGGTACAGCATGGGCCTGTCGCGCCGTATCAGCGCATCGGCGCCCAACAAAAAGTCCTTTTCGTAGCCCTCGATGTCGGCCTTCACGAGCGCGATCTTCTTCAGGCTGGCGAGCCTGTCGTCTAGGCGGATGACATCGATGTGTTCGCTGTCGCCCACAATCTGCCCCAGGGCATAGGCCCCAATGTTGGTGACCTTGTTGTCGGGCAATGCACCTTCTGCCAGCGTTTCTGGTTGTTTGCCCACGGCCAGCTGGAAAGCGTGCACGTTGAACAGCGAATTCAAGGCCAGGTTGGCGCACAGCAGCTGAAACACCAGTCGGCGCGGCTCAAATGCGTAGACCAAGCCTTTGGGAACCAGGTCGCGCGCAATGAACACCGTGTGCGAACCGATGTTCGAGCCCAGCTCCAGCACATGGTCGGTTGGTTTCAACAGCCGAGCCATCAATTCAATCTCGCCGAACGACCATTCACCGTACACCTCGATGGATTTTCCGACGTAAGCATCCAGCGGGTTGGTCAGG
>JANNMQ010000333.1:0-4741 GCA_031398045.1 Rubrivivax sp. | reverse complement strand
CTGCGACGACACCGCAGACGACCACACACCGGCACCGGTGGCCTGGGCGGCTTGATGCACAGCCTGGTGCAGAAACGGGAGGCCGTGATGACCCCGGACCTGGACCATCCCTACGACCAACTGCAGGCGCTGCCGCGTGCGGTGTGGCTGCCCACGTTGGTGTGCGCTGTCGGCACCTGTCAGCAGCGCCTGGCCCACGGCCAGGCCTGGCTAGCGGCGCTTCACCAAGGCAGCCTGCCGGGGCCTGAAGCCGACTTTGGTGACAACCAGGCTCTGCAGCCGCTGCGCGCCGTGCTTGAAGAGCGGGCCGTGGCGGCAGGGGCCCGAGGCGTGCCGGTGCTGGCCCAGCAGGTGTTGCGCACCTTGCTGTGGCATCTGGACCGCCTGCATGACTTGCAGCCGCGCCTGAGTCGTGAAGCCGCCATCGAGACCATAACCGCTGAGTTCCGCACCGTTTGGGAGACCGAGTTTTCGGGCAATGAAAGTGACTGGCAGTTGTTGCGTCAACTGGCTGCGGGTGAACAACTGACGTGGGCCGAGCTGACCGGGCACTTGCGCAGCAGGCCCTGGGCCGAAGCACGCCGCGCCGCCGACCGTCTGCAGCAACTGCCGGCGCTGGCTGAATTGCTGCAAAGTCTGGGCCGCAGCCAAGCCCGCACCGCAGCACCACCACGCCCGGCACCACAAACACAAACGGCCCTCCAGCGGCAGCCCCTGCGCGCACAGGAAACGCGCCTGGCCGGTGCGCCCGGTGAGCTCACGGGTGTGCGTTTCGGTTGCAGCCTGGAACACATGGTGCCCGCCGATGCCGCGCTGCTGCGCCACCCCGTTGGCCGCCGGCTGTGGCGCGCGCGGCATGCTGAGGGCCGCCTGCTGGCGTACAACACCGAAGCCGTGTTGCTGGACTGGAAACCCGACCCCGCAGCCGCGCAGACGGCCTCGGCCGCACCCCAGGCGCAGACCCTGGAACGTGGGCCGATGCTGTTGTGCCTGGACACCTCGGGATCGATGCGGGGCGCCCCGGAATTGATCGCCAAAGCCGTGGTGATCGCGGCTGTGCGCAGCGCCCACGCCAGCGGCCGAGCCTGCCGCCTGGTGGCCTTCGGCGGGCCGGGTGAACTGGTGCAGCGGGACCTGACAGGCACCGGTGGCCTGCAGGCGGTGCTGGACTTGATGGGCCAGGCTTTTGATGGCGGCACTGATATCCAGACACCCATCGAGGCGGCCATCAAAAGCGTGCACGAAGCGGCGTGGAGCAGCGCCGACCTGTTGATCGTCAGCGACGGCGAATTTGGCTGCGTGGCCCACACCTTGCACCAGCTGGACGACGCGCGCAGCCAGCTGGGCCTGGTGGTGCACGGCGTGCTGGTGGGCGACCGCGAAACACTGGGCATGCTGGAGGTGTGTGACCACATCCATTGGGTACGCGACTGGCGCCGCCATGGTGACCACACGGAAAGCGGCTTGCGCGCTGAAAGCCGCCTGGCGCAGCCCGTGCACAGCAAGAGCTTGACGGCGCTGTACTTTCCCGGTGCCCTGTCGCCGCGGGCTGCGCGCCACCACGACACCATCAAAACCTCCGCCGCCGTCGCCGCCGGCTTGGCCGCGGCCCAGGTAGCGCCGCGGAGCTGACAGCTGGAACCAACTGCAAGTGCACACTCACTGTTGACAAAATGACGTGTGGGTTGGCTGCTGTGAAATGCTGACGGCATGCAAGGCCAAGATCCAAAGTTGAGGGTAAACCCTAGTATGTTCAGGTACGATGCCGCCCAAACCCGGGAGACCTGCATGCAAACCCAATCAGAAGTACTCACCGCTGCGTTGCCATCAGGGCACCTGGCCGACACAGGGCCCTGGGGCTCGCTGGGCGGCTGGCAATGGCTGCCCGTGCGCCTGCTGCACGAACGACACCGCCCCCGCTTGCTGGACCACCTGCTGGCGCTGAGCGACAGCGACCGCCACCTGCGCTTTGGCCATGTGGCCAGCGACACGCAGATTGGCCTGTACGCGGCGCAGCTGGACTTTGTGCACGACGAACTGTTTGGCATCTTCGACAGCCAGTTGCAGTTGGTGGCCATGGCCCACCTGGCCTTGGACGAATCAGCAAGGCTGGCCGAGTTTGGAGTGTCGGTGCAGGCCCATTTGCGGGGTCGAGGCCTGGGTGCGCGGCTCTTTGAACGCGCCGTGACACAGGCCCGCAACCGCGGCGCGCAGGCCATGGCCATCCACATTGCCCGTGAAAACGCAGCCATGCTGGCCATCGTGCGCCGTGCCGGCGCGAGCGTTGAATTTGACGGCGCCGAAGCCACCGCGCAGCTGGACTTGCCGGCCCACACGCTGGTCACGCACATGGAAGCCCTGGTGGAAAGCCAGGCCGCCGACATCGACTACCGCATCAAGATGCAAGTGCTGCGGCTGGACCGGCTGTGGCCGTGCCGGCAGCTTGCAGAACCGCTCACAGCGGCCGGTGACGAGACGCGCCAAGACAGCTGACAGGCGTGGCCGTGCCAACGCGGCCCGGCTTTCTGACAACCTGGCTGACATTTCAAGGTTCAGGGTCTGAGGCAGGCCAGTTGCTTGTGCAAATCAGGGCCAGGGCAGGGCATGACAGCGGCCGAGCAAACAGTCTGCCGCATGCACAGGGTCAACTGCCGCGCGCAGTCAAAGCGGTTTGATCATCACCTTGCGCCATTTGATGGGCCCACCCACCGCGCCCTGGACGCCCGGCCCGTACTGCAGCGCGAAGGGGCCGCTGGTGAACTTGTCGTTGTTCATCACCACCGTCTGCTGGCCATTGAGCTTTACGGTGACCACCGTGCCGCGGGCTTCGATTTCGAAGGTGTTCCAGCGCCCGCCAGCCTTGTTGGTGATGGGCACTGGCACAGCGGCGAAATCGACGATGGCGCCGGTGCCGTACTTCGGTTCGGGGCGAATGTCCCAAATGTTCACTTCGTAGGAATTGTCGGCGGCGATCTTGTTCGCATCGCTGGCGCGAATGAAGATGCCGCTGTTGGTGTCGGTGGCGGCCCAGAACTCGGCCACGAGCATGAAGTCGCCATAGCTCTTGCGCGTGACGAGGTAGCTGGCCTTGCCTTTGTCGGCCACGACGGCGCCACCTTCGGCGCGCCAGTTCGCGTCCCCCAGGCGGTTGAAGTTGTCCAGGCCTTTGTCGCCGTCAATCAGCGTCTCCCAGCCCGACATGCCAGAAGACATTCCAGAAGACATGCCGGAGATTTGCGAGCAGGCGCCCAGGCCGGCTGCGCAGGCCAGGCTGAGGAGGGTTCGTCTTTGCATGGCGTTGCTCTCGAAGAGTTGCAGAGCGCTCAAGATTAGGAGGCCACATCGAAACAAGCAATGCGTGTTTTTTTGCACAGCCAACTTCAACGACAGACGTTTCCTGCCCGCAGAGGAACGTCTCTGTGGCAATTGGTAACGATACGTATTGCGCTAACTGCCCGCAACATGGAAGCGTGTTTAATCAGGTCAGCAATCAACCAAAAAGGGGAACTCACCATGCTCAGTCGACGCCACCTGTTGCAGCGCACCATGCTTTCCTGCGGCCTCATCACCATCGGCTCGCCAGGGGCCTGGGCCAAAGGGCTTCCGCCCGTGCCGGCCAACCAGAATGCGGGCACAGGGCTGCAGGCACTGGTCGGCCCGCAGGTGCTGGGGCCGTTGCTGCCACCCGATGTCAACGGCATCAGGATGCCTGCCGGCTTCACGTCACGGGTGCTGGCGCGCAGCGGTCAGCCCGTGCCGACCGTGGTGCCCGGCAGTCCCAGCTTCGTGTGGCACGCTGCGCCTGATGGCGGGGCAACCTTTGCCACGCCCACCGGTGGCTGGGTGTACGTGAGCAACGCCGAGCTGTACAGCGGCAGGGGCAGCGTGTCGGCCCTGCGCTTCAATGCGGCCGGCGAAGTCGAGGCCGCGTACGGCATCTGCAGCGGCAGCACCGGCAATTGCGCTGGCGGGCCCACGCCCTGGGGAACCTGGTTGACCTGCGAGGAGACCGACCTCGGCCGCGTGATCGAATGCGACCCGTTGGGCGTGGCCGCACCGCAGGTGCGCAACGCGCTGGGTTGGTTCGACCACGAAGCGGCCGCCGTTGATCCGCAGACGGGTTACGTCTACCTGACCGAGGACAGAACTGACGGCCGCCTGTACCGCTTCAGGCCGACAACCTATGGCCAGCTGACCGCAGGCGTGTTGGAGGTGGCGGTGATCGTGGGGCGCGGGCCGTGGACCGTCAGCTGGCGGGCCGTTCCCAAGCCCAACCCGACCGGGTCGGAAAAGCGCACGCGACGCCAGGTGTCTGCGTCCGCCAAGTTCAACGGCGGCGAAGGTGCGTGGTACCACATGGGTGTTATCTACTTCACGACCAAGGGCGACAACCGCGTCTGGGCACTGACCACCAACGTCAACGTCAACCCCAACCGCCTGAGCGTGGTCTACGACGACAGCACCTCGACCAACCCCATCTTGACGGGCGTCGACAACATCACGGTTTCGTCGCGCGGCCACTTGTACGTCAGCGAAGACGGCGGCGACATGCAGATTTGCGTCATCGGGCCCGATGGCAGTGTGGCCCCGCTGCTGAAGGTGGAGGGCCAGAGCGGTTCGGAAATTGCAGGCGCCGCATTCAGCCCTGACGGCAATCGGATGTACTTCAGTTCCCAACGCGGCGCGACGGGCAGGGATGCAGATGGCATTACCTACGAGATGAGCGGGCCCTTCCAGAGCT
>JANNMQ010000276.1:0-2957 GCA_031398045.1 Rubrivivax sp. | reverse complement strand
CACATGCGCAGCGACACCGCAGAGATGATGGAACGTTACGACGTGCGGCCGCGCAACCCGCAATTGCGCAGCAGCAAGTTCAGCGGTGGCAACCAGCAAAAGCTGGTGCTGGCACGCGAAGCGGCCACCGAACCGCTGGTGCTGCTGGTGGGCCAGCCCACGCGTGGTGTTGACATCGGCGCCATCGAATTCATCCACGGCCGCCTGCGTGCGATGCGCAACCAAGGCGGTGCGGTGCTGGTGGTGTCGTCAGAGCTGGATGAAATTCTTGCGCTGGCCGATCGTGTGGTGGTGATGAACGCCGGGCGCGTGGCGGGTGAATTGTTGATCGACGAATGCTCTGAACAGGCGCTGGGGCGCTTGATGGGTGGGGCCGAGGTGGCCACCAACCGGCCTGCAGCGGCGGGAGCTGCAGCTTGAGTCAACCGACAGAGTTGCCGCGCTGGATGGACGTGGCTTTGTTGCCGGCCGTCAACCTGGCCATCGCGCTGCTGGTGGCTGGTGCGGTGGTGCTGCTGGTGGGTTTCCAGCCGGGGCAGGTGCTGGCGCTGCTGATCAAGGGCGCTTTTGGCTCGGCCTCGGGCTTCAGCTACACGCTGTACTACGCCACCACGTTTGTGTTTACCGGGCTGGCGGTGGCGGTGGCTTTCCATGGCGGCCTATTCAACATCGGCGGCGAAGGCCAGGCAGTGATGGGCGGGCTGGGTGCCGGGCTGGCAGCGCTGGCGCTGGGGCCGCACCTGCCGGCGTGGTTGATGCTGCCGCTGGTGGTGCTGTCGGCGGCGCTGTTTGGCATGGTCTGGGGCGGCATACCGGGCGCGCTGCAGGCCTGGCGCGGCAGCCACACCGTCATCACCACGATCATGTTCAACTTCATTGCCGCAGCACTGTTGAGTTATCTGCTCGTTAACACGCTGAAAGAGCCCGGCAACATGACGCCCGAAAGTGCCGCCTTTGCGGCCAGCGCGCGGGTGCCGGGTGTGCACGAGGCGCTGGCTTGGCTGGGCATCAGCTGGCCGCGCACGCCGCTGAACCTGAGTGTGTTGCTGGCCGCCGCTGCGGTGTTGTGCAGCTGGCTTATGTTGTGGAAGACGCGTGGCGGTTATGCGCTGCGTGCGGTGGGTTTTGCGCCCGACGCTGCGCTGTACGCCGGCATGCGGCCGCGCTGGCTGACGCTGTTTTCGATGGCCGCATCGGGTGCGTTGGCCGGCCTGGTGGGTGTGAATGAAATTGCCGGCGTGCACGGCCGCCTGCTGCCCGATTTCGTGGCCGGCGCCGGATTTGCAGGCATTGCCGTCAGCCTGATCGGCCGCAACCACCCGCTGGGCATCGTGCTGGCGGCGCTGCTGTTTGGTGCGCTCTACCAGGGCGGGTCTGAACTGGCGTTTGAGATACCCGGTTTCAGCCGCGACATGGTGTTCATGCTGCAGGGTTTGATCGTGCTGTTTGCCGGTGCGATGGCGCAGGTGGCGGCGCCCGTGCTGTTCAAGCTGTGGCGCGCGGCGGGTGGTGGCCGGGTTGCTGACGTGAAGGTCAACACGAGAGCGGCACCGTGATGGACGAGGTGCTGGTGGGCAGCATCATCGGCAGCACGCTGCGCGTCAGCGTGCCGTTGATCTTGTGTGCGCTGGCCGGTGTGCTGTGTGAACGCTCGGGCGTCATCGACCTCGGGCTGGAAGGCAAGATGCTGGCCACGGCCTTTGCCACCGCGGCGGTGGGCGTCAGCACCGGTTCGCTGCCGCTGGCGCTGGCCGCGGCGCTGCTGGTCGGCCTTTCGTTGTCGATGCTGCACGGTTATGCCTGCGTCAGCCACGGCGGCGACCAGGTGGTGCTGGGCATGGCCATCACGATGACGGCTGCCGGGCTGACCGTGGTGCTGGGCATCGCCTGGTTTGCGCAGGGCGGACAGACGCCGCCGGTGCCGGCCGGCGTGCGGCTCGGCGGCTGGTTCAACGGCGCCGCCGAGGTGGTGGCCCAGATACCGCTGGTGGGCCGGGCGCTGGCGCTGGCGTTTTTCGGCCACAACGTGATGGTCTATGCCACGCTGGGCCTGGTGGGCGCTGTGTGGTGGCTGCTGTACCGCACGCGCTTCGGCCTGCGGCTGCGTGCCGCAGGCGAAAACCCGGCCATGGTGGACGCGGCGGGTGTGTCGGTGAAGCTGTTGCGTTATCAGGCACTGGCGCTGAACGGCGTGCTGTCATCGCTGGCTGGTGCCTACATCGTGCTGGCGCAAAACCCAAGCTTCATTCCGCACATGACAGCCGGCCGCGGCTACATGGCGCTGGCGGCGCTGATCTTCGGCAAATGGCACCCAGTGGGTGCGTTGTGGGCCTGTTTGCTGTTTGGTTTCCTGGACGCTGTCAGCATCCGCATGCAGGGTGTCATGCTGCCTGGTGTTCTGGGTTGGGCTTGGGGTGGTGGCGCGGTGCCGGTGCAGGCCATCCAGGCTTTGCCGTATGTGTTGACGGTCATTTTGCTGGCTGGATTTATTGGCAAAGCAGTGGCGCCGCAAGCCCTTGGAAGACCTTATGTCAAAGAACGCTGAAAACGCGCGCGCCGCGCTGATCGCCGCCGCCCAGGCTGTGCGTGAACGGGCTTACGCGCCGTACTCCAAATTTGCCGTTGGCGCCGCGGTGCTGGACGAACAAGGCCGCATCCATGCCGGCTGCAATGTGGAAAATGCCGCTTACCCGCAAGGTTGGTGTGCCGAAACCTCGGCGCTGGCCGTGATGGTGGCTGCGGGTGGACGTCGTGTGATGGCGATGGCGGTGTGTGCAGCGGGCCCCGCGGGTGCTGCGCCCGTCATGCCTTGCGGTGGCTGCCGGCAGAAGCTGCGCGAATTTGCGACCGATGATTGCCCTGTGTGGTCATGCGACACCCAGGGCCTGCGCCACAGCACCACGTTGGGCACGCTGTTGCCGATGGCTTTTGGTCCGCAATACTTGCAGCCCTGAATT
>JANNMQ010000239.1:0-5199 GCA_031398045.1 Rubrivivax sp. | reverse complement strand
AGGCAACCCGTGGGGCTTGCAGGCTGATCAGCGGGGTGACTGGGCGCAGGGCCTGGGTGTGCCGCTGGTGCGCACGGCGCAAGACCTGCAAGGGCTGGAACTGCTGTTCTACGTCGGCTCGGCGATGTCGTTCGACCCGCGTGGGCAGAAGATTGCGCGCGCCTTCGTTACCGTGCTGCAGACCGCCGGTGTGCGCTTTGGCATCCTGGGCGCGCAGGAAGGAACGACTGGCGAATGTGTGCGGCGTGTCGGCAACGAGATGCTGTTCCAGCAACTGGCCGGCAACTTGGTGGCAACGCTGGGCAGCGTGGGCGCGCGGCGCATCGTCACCTGCGACCCACACGCGCTGAACACGCTGCGCAACGAATACCCCGAATTCGGCGGCCACTACGAGGTGCTGCACCACACGCAGCTCATCAACCAGTTGCTGCAACAGGGCCGCATCAAGGTGCGGGCCACGCTGCAGCGTGTGGTCTTTCACGACCCTTGTTATTTGGGCCGCCACAACGGCGAGTTCGACGCGCCGCGCGCCGTGTTGCACCAACTGTGCACCGATAAGCCGATTGAAATGCCGCTGTCGCGCGAGAAGTCCATGTGCTGCGGCGCTGGCGGTGGCCGCATGTGGATGGAAGAAACGATCGGCAAGCGCATCAACATCGTGCGCGCCGAACAGGCGCTCGCCACGGCGCCGGCGGTGGTGGCCACCGCCTGCCCGTATTGCGCGGTGATGCTGGGCGACGGCCTGGCCGCGCTGCCGCAAGGCGCGGCGGTGGCCACGCAGGACCTGGCCGAACTGGTGGCAGCGGCGCTGGTGTAGGCACGCGCGGCCGCAAGGTTGGCAGGGCGCACCTGTTGAGACAGCGCTTCAACACGACCGAGCAGCCGCTGCGACTTTCGTAACTGGTGCCGTTTTACCGTCCAGCTCCCGTGCTTGCAGGTTCTACGGGCTGATCAAAATCGGCCTGACAGATGTGTGGACGCAGTGCGGCCCCGCACGTGAACAGATCCGCGCTCTGAAAGGTTGCCAGCTGATGGGACTGTGGTTCAAACGCAGTGGGTGGTTGAACCATACGCTGCCGCTGGCGGTGTTTGCTGCGGGCTCGCTGCTGGCCCTGGCCAGTGGTCTGTGGCGCCACCAAGATACCGAAGCGAATTCCCGTGCCGCTTTTGAGCGTCGCGTGGAGCGTGTTGCCGATGACGTGTTGCGGCGCATGATGCAACCCACTTTTGCTTTGCGTGGCGCCAGTGGTTTGTACGCCGCCCGCCGGCAGATCGGGCGCGCCGAGTTTCGCGCCTATGTCGAAGCGCGTGATCTGGCTCAAGAGTTTCCGGGTGTGCGCGGCTTTGGTTTCATCCAGCGCGTTCAGCGCGCCGACCTGGCTGCTTTCATCGCCAGCGCGCGCCGTGACGACGCACCTTACTTTGCTGTTCACCAGTTGGTCGACAAACAGCACAACGACTTGTATGTCATCAAGTTCATCGAGCCGCTGGGTGCCAACCTGGAGGCTTTGGGTTTGGATGTGGGCTCGGAACGCATCCGCCGCGATGCTGCCGAGCGTGCCGTGCTCAGCGGCGAAGCCACGCTCAGTGGTGTTGTCACGCTGGTGCAGGACCAGAAGCGCAGCCCTGGCTTCCTGCTCTTTTATCCGGTCTACCGCCAAGGCACTGACCCGGTAACGCCGGTGCAACGCCTGAACGCGCTGGTGGGGCTGCTGTACGCGCCTATCGTGGCGGCCGACATGCTGAACGACATCCAGCAGGCGGCAGCTGGTGAATTGAACTTTGAGATCAGGAATGCGGCCGGTGAAGGCAGCGCCGACCACATCATTTTTAGTTCCAGTTCCAGTGCCAATCCCGGCACCACGGATGCCCGCCCGAGCGCCCACGCAGCCGGGTTGAGCCTTGGTGCGGGGCGTTTTGCGGCCACGCGCACGGTGATGCTGCCCGGGCGGCCGTTGCTGCTGCAAGCGCGCAGTACGCTGCAGTTCGACGCCTCGCTGCCTTTCTGGCCGCCCTGGCTGTTGGCCAGCGCCGGCGTGTTGGTCAGCGCGTTGCTGGCGGCGCTGTTGCGGCAACAGGCATCGGGGCGCGGACGCGCCGAAGACTTGGCCCGCGCGCTGACGGCCGACCTCGACCGCCTGGCGCAGGTGGCGCGGCACACCTCCAACGCGGTGTGGATCACCGACCGCGCATTGCGCATCGTCTGGGTCAATGAAGGCTTTACGCGCATCACCGGTCATGCAGCCGCTGCGGCGTTGGGCAAAACACCGGGCCAGCTGTTGGGCCACGAGCAGGCTGACCCCGCAGCGCTGCAAACGCTGGCCGCAGCGGCAGCCGCGGGCATCGGCTGCCAGGTCGAAATCCTCAACCGTGCCAGCGATGGCCATGCATTCTGGTTTGACACCGACGTGCAGCCGTTGCACGACGCCCAGGGTCGGCTCACAGGCTTCATGGAGATCGGCAGCGACGTCACCGAACGGCACCAGGCACAAGCTCGGCTGCAGGACGCGCTGCGCGACAACGAAGCCTTGCTGCGCACCATAGACCTGCACGCCATCGTTTCGGTGGCCGACCGCAGCGGGACCATCACACAGGCTAACGACGCTTTTTGCCGCATCAGCGGCTACACCCGTAATGAACTGCTGGGGCAAAACCACCGCATCGTCAATTCGGGTGTGCACCCGCCAGGCTTCTGGGTTGAGATGTGGCGCTCCATCGCTGCCGGCTCGCCGTGGCGCGGCCAGGTGTGCAACCGTGCCAAAGACGGCTCGCTGTACTGGGTTGACACCGTCATAGCGCCATTCATCGGTGCCGACGGCCAGATCACGAAGTACATCTCGATCCGCATCGACATCACGGCCAGCAAAGCGGCCGCCAGCGAACTGGCTCGCGAGCGGCTGAAGCTGTCCAACATCATTGAAGGCACACACGTTGGCACTTGGGAATGGGACCTGCAGACCGACGCACTGACCTTCAACGAACGCTGGGCGCAGATCATCGGCGAAACCCTGGCCGACCTGGGTGCAACGTCCATGGCCACCTGGCGTGACCGTTCGCACCCCGACGACATGGCACCCACCGCGGCGCTCTTGAAGCAGCACTTGCGCGGCGAACTGCCAGCGCTGGAGTGCGAAAACCGCGTGCGCCACCGCGACGGCCGCTGGATCTGGGTGCTGACGCGCGGCAAGGTTGTCAAGCGCGACGCCAACGGCCGGCCTTGCTGGATGGCTGGCACGCACATGGACATCAGCGCGCGCAAACAGGCTGAAGCCGATCTGCGCGCCAGCCAGGCGCTGCTGGAGCGCACGGGGCGCATCGCTGGTGTGGGCGGCTGGTCGATGGACCTTGCGACTGCTGAGTTGCTCTGGTCGGACCAAACCTGCCGCATCCATGACCTTGCACCTGGCCATCAGCCGACGTTGCAAGAGGCCTTGAACCGCTACGCCCCAGAAGCGCGTGGTGTGATTGCGCGGGCGGTCGACGACGCCGTGAAACAAGGTGACAGCTTCGACCTGGAACTGCCCTTGATCACCGCCACCGGGCGCGAGATCTGGGTGCGGTCGGTGGGCGAGATGGAGTTCTGCGACGGCTTGCCGTTGCGGCTGGCAGGCACGTTTGAGGACGTCACCGCGCGCCACCGGATGGCTGCGCGCTTGAAGCAGAGCCACGAGGTGATGACCAGCGTGATCGAAAACCTGCCCTGCGGTCTGAGCGTTTTTGACGCCGAGCTGAGCTTGGTGGCCGCCAATCACGAGTTTCGCCGCCTGCTGGACTTGCCCGACTCGTTGTTCGAGCCCGGGCCGGTGCGCTTCGAAGACATCATCCGCTACAACGCGGCGCGTGGCGAATACGGCAGCGGCGAGCTTGAGGAAACTGTTCGCGCCATCGTCGAGCGCGCGCGCTCGCCGTCGGTGACGCACCAGTTCGAACGTGTACGCCCTAACGGCACGCCGCTGGAAATTCGTGGCGCGCCAATGCCTGGCGGCGGCTTCGTCACCACCTACACCGACATCAGCGAACGCCGGCTGGCACAAACCCAGCTGCAGCGCGCCGGCGACCTGCTGCGCGGCTCGATAGACGCGCTGGATGACGCTTTTTCGCTCTTCGACGCCGAAGACCGCTTGGTGATGTGCAACCAGCGCTACCGCGACCTGTACCCCCTGGCGGCCGAGATGATGGTGCCTGGCAACACCTTTGAGCAGATCATCAGCGCCGGCGCCGCGCGCGGCCAGTACGCCGCCGCCATCGGCCGCGAGGAGGCTTGGGTTCAAGAGCGGCTGGCGGTGCACCGCCAGCCGTCGTCGCAGATCAAAACCCGGCTCGGTGATGGCCGCACGATCCGCATCGTCGAGCGCAAGATGCCCGATGGCCACACCGTGGGCTTTCGTGTCGACATCACCGAACTGCTGCAGGCTACGGAAGCTGCCGAGGCTGCTTCCAAGTCGAAGAGCCAGTTCCTGGCCACTATGAGCCACGAGATCCGCACGCCGATGAACGCGATTCTGGGCATGCTGGCGCTGCTGCGCCGAACCGAACTCACCCAGCGCCAGGCCGACTACGCCACCAAGACCGAAGGCGCGGCGCGTTCGCTGCTGGGCCTGCTGAACGACATTCTGGATTTCTCCAAGGTCGAGGCCGGCAAGATGACGCTGGACGCGCACCCCTTCCGCATCGACCAGCTGCTGCGCGACTTGTCGGTCATCGTCTCGGCCAACGCTGGCGCCAAGCCCGTGGAGGTGCTGTTCGACGTCGACCCCGCGCTGCCCAGGTTGCTGGTGGGCGACGCGATGCGCTTGCAGCAGGTGTTGATCAATTTGTGTGGCAATGCCGTCAAGTTCACCGCCCAGGGTGAAGTGGTGTTGTCGATGAAGATGCTGGCGCATAACGCCCATTCGGTGACGTTTGAAGTGGCTGTGCGCGACACCGGCATCGGCATCGCACCAGAAAACCAGGCCCGCATCTTCAGCGGCTTCACGCAGGCCGAGTCTTCCACCACCCGACGCTTTGGCGGCACGGGGCTGGGTTTGGCCATCAGCCAGCGCCTGGTGGCGCTGATGGGCGGTGAGCTGGGCTTGCAAAGCGCACCGGGCCAGGGCAGCTGTTTCCATTTCCAGCTCACGCTGGGGCTGGCTGCCGAGTGGGCTGACGAACCGTTTGCAGCGCGGCCCCGCTCGGGGGCACCGTTTCGTGCGCTGGTGA
>JANNMQ010000210.1:0-2761 GCA_031398045.1 Rubrivivax sp. | reverse complement strand
CAGGATGGTGGCCGGGTCGGCACCCAGCGCCACCGCAATCGGAAACGCCTGCCCCGGGTTGGCGCGCGCAAACTCGCGAAAGTCCAGCGCGCCGCCGCGGTGTGCCAGCCAGCGCATGATCAGTTCACGTGGGCCTATCACCTGTTGGCGGTAGATGCCCAGGTTCTGCCGCAGGCGGGGTGCCGCCACGGTCTGCGGACCGCGTGTCACCACCAGGCCCCAGGTCAGAAGTGGGCCGGCGTCGCCCGGCCAGCAGGTTTGTATGGGCAGGCGCGCCAGGTCGATGTCGTCGCCCTGCACCACCACCGCCTGGCAGGGCGCCTGGCGTTGCACGGCCGGCTTCATGTCCCACAGGGCCTTGGCCATGTGAAACAACTTGCCTGCATCTTTCAGGCCCTTGGGCGGTTCGGGCTCTTTCAGGCTGGCCAACAGGCGCCCCACATCGCGCAAGTCGGCTGCCGACTGCGCCCCCATGCCCAAAGCCACCCGCCGCGTGGTGCCAAACAGGTTGATAAGGCAGGGAATTTGGTAACTGATCGGGTTCAGGCACAGCACCGCGGGCCCGCCGGCGCGCAGCAGCTTGTCGCCAATTGCGGTCATTTCCAGCCTGGGCGACACCGGCTCAGCCAGTTTTCGCAGCTCACCCAGCTTTTCCAGCTGGTCCATGAAGTCACGCAGGTCGCGGTACTTCATGCTTAATTGGTATTAGAGAGTTGTTTCATATTCTTGACTGCGTATGTAGCGCTTCCTAGAATCCGCCTTGCCTTCAACTGAGGGTTTACCCGAGACGCGCTGTGGGCGCGCTGTGGGCGCGTTGTGGCTTGTCAGTGCGGCACAACCGCCAAGGTCGGTGTAGTTGCCCGTGTTTCCACCCGTGCAACCACCCCCTGTAATTTCATTATCGCGGCCGGCCTTTGGCCCTGCGATCCTGCCTGGGTTTGACGCTTCTGCGTCAGACCGGGCGCGAACCGGAGAATGCCTTTGTTGCTATTGCATCCCGCCTGGGGGCGGCTGACCGCTGCCAGCAAGGCCGTCACCGAATCGGTGGCGCTGTTTGGCCGTGATGTGAGCCAGGGCCTATGGGTTGTGGGCCACAACGCGCTGGCCATGGTGGGTGTGGCCACCGTGGTGGTGCTGGGGCTGAGCCTGGGCAACGATGAGGTGCGCCACGACCTGGAAGTCAGTGCCTACCGCTGGCTGCAATTGCGCAGCGAAACCCGTGCGCTGGCCGGGGGCGACACGCTGCAGGGCCTGGCCGAGCCCAGCGCGGTAGAGCGCGCCACGGCTGCCGACATCAATCACCTGCCCAGCCAACAGGCGCGGCTGGCACAGTGGATCAGCCGCCGCTACCGCGTGGCCCCCGAGCCTGTTAGCGCTCTGGTGCGCGAGGCCTGGGAAACCGGCCGCCGTGCCCGCCTGGACCCCACCTTGATCCTGGCCATCATGGCCATCGAATCGCGCTTCAACCCCTTTGCGCAAAGCCAGGTGGGTGCGCAGGGCCTGATGCAGGTGATGACGCGGGTGCACGACGACAAGTACGAATCCTTTGGCGGCACTTTCGCGGCTTTTGACCCCGTCACCAATCTGCGTGTGGGTGTGCAGGTGCTGAAGGAGTCCATCGCACGTGGCGGCAGCGTTGAAGAGGGCTTGCGGCACTATGTGGGCGCCGCACTGCTGGGCGATGACGGCGGTTACGCGTCCAAGGTCATTTCAGAACAGGGCCATATGCGTGCGGTGCTGGAAGGCCGTGCGGTGCCACTGAATGCCAGCAACCCGGCCATACCGGCGCTGCGCACGCTGCCCGTGGCCACCACGCCCGGCGGCCCCGAAGTCACGAAGCCGCTGATCCAGCCCACCGACAACCCAGAGGCACCCAAAGCAGGCGCAGAGCAATTGGCGATGGCGCGCCCTTCCCCATTGACAGAGCATTCAGCCACGCGGTGACGCTTTTGGCAGGCCCGGCCTGAATGCGCAGCGGCGCCGCACAGCCAGCCCGGCACCACGCTAAACTGAAAGTCTGCGCAACTGGCGATACGGGGCCATAGGCCTCTAGGTGGACCACAAAACCACCGGGAAGCGCAGGCCGTTGCCGGCCACTGCCGCTGCGGTGTCAGCCGTTCGCCTGGGCAGCCCTCGACCGCGTGCAGCGCTGGTGTTCACGATTGCAGCAGCGCCCCGCACCGCTCATCGAAGGCCCTTCATCCGAAGAGGACTGCCACCATGTTTGACCGTTCCACGTCCACGCTCGCTCTGGTCGACCCCGATTTGTGGGCCGCTGTGCAGGCCGAAAACCGCCGCCAGGAAGACCACATCGAGCTGATTGCCAGCGAGAACTACACCTCGCCGGCTGTGATGCAGGCGCAAGGCTCGCAGCTGACCAACAAATACGCCGAGGGCTACCCCGGCAAGCGCTACTACGGTGGCTGTGAAAACGTCGACGTGGTGGAGCAACTGGCCATCGAGCGCGCCAAGCAGCTGTTTGGAGCCCAGTTTGCGAACGTGCAGCCCAACTCGGGGTCGCAAGCCAACCAGGCGGTGTTTTTCGGCTTGCTGAACCCCGGCGACACCATCATGGGCATGAGCCTGGCCGAAGGTGGCCACCTCACCCACGGCATGCCGCTGAACATGAGCGGCAAGTGGTTCAAGGTGGTCAGTTACGGGCTGGACGCCGTTGAGGCCATCGACTACGACGCCATGGAGCGCCTGGCGCATGAACACAAACCCAAGCTCATCATCGCTGGCGCCAGCGCCTACAGCCTGC
>JANNMQ010000194.1:0-3040 GCA_031398045.1 Rubrivivax sp. | reverse complement strand
CCTGGACTGATCGCCCCACGGGCTGCGCTGATGGACGCGCTGATGGGCGCGCTGATGGTCAAGCTGATGGCCGCGCTGCTGACTGTTGGCGGCTGCACCAGCCTGCCCGCGCTCGAGCCTGCACCGCCCACCAGCCACGCGTTGCCGCTGACGCCCCACACACCCCTGGGCCAGCTGGCCCTGGCTTCGATGCAGGCGCTGGCTGCCACTGGCCATGAAAGCACTGCGCGCGGCGCCCCCGACAGCAAGCCCCAGATGCCTGACGGCCGCAACGCAGAACTCAGCGGCTTTCGGCTGCTGCCCCTGGGCACCCATTCTCTGCACGCCCGCCTGCAACTTGTGCAGCGCGCGCAGGCCAGCCTGGACCTGCAGTACTACCACTCTGCAGATGACAGCACCGGCCGCGCGCTGCTGCGTGCTGTGCGCGACGCAGCTGCCCGTGGTGTGGGCGTGCGCGTGTTGATCGACGACCTGTACACCGGCGGCGCTGACGCGATGTGGCAGGGCTTCGCCGCGCATGAAGGTGTGCAGGTGCGCCTGTTCAACCCCCTTTATCAACGCCCGCGGCAGCGGCCCGCTGGGTCGGTTTGCGGCTGCGCCCTGGGACTGGGGCCGCGTCAACCACCGCATGCACAACAAGCTGTTCATTGCCGATGGCGCCTGGGCTTTGTTTGGCGGTCGCAACGTGGCCGACATCTACTACCTGAAGTTGGCGGCAGACAATTTCATCGATATCGACGTGCTGGCCGCCGGCGCCCTGCTGCCGGCCATGCAAGACGACTTTGACCGCTACTGGAACGCGCCCACGGCCTACCCACTGTCGGCCATCATCAAGGCCACACCAGGCGAACAGGGTCAGGCCAGCGCGCTGCGCGCCGCGTTCGATGAACTGACCGAACCTGCTCGCGCCGAGCTGAGCATGCCCGTGCAACTGGCGTCGAACGATGTGTTGGGCCAACCGCCCGTGGGCCGCCAGTTGGACCAGCCCCATGTTGAGCTGGTACCCGGCCGTGCACAGGTGTTGTCAGACCACCCCCTGAAGCCTTTCCAGGGCGCCCCGGGCGGTGAACTGATGAACAGCAGTGTCACCTACGGCGTGTATCAAGCCATGATGCAGGCGCAGCGCGAGGTGCTGGCTTCGTCACCTTATTTTGTGCCTGGGCGCGGCGGACTGGCGCTGTTGACGGCATTGCGAGAACGCGGCGTTGCCGTCAGCGTGCTGACCAATTCACTGGCATCCACTGACGAGCCCTTGGTGCACCTGGCCTATGCCCGTTACCGAGAAGCCTTGTTGGGCACCGGCGTACAGCTGTTTGAACTGAGCCAGCAGCGCGTGAAAGACAACATGCGCATGTTCCTGTTCGGTGCCTCACTGGGCCGCTTGCATGCCAAGACGGTGGTGGTGGACGAGGAGCTGGCTTACGTGGGCTCGATGAACCTGGACCCGCGTTCGGCCACCCTGAACACCGAATTTGGCGCCCTCATCAAGAGCCCGCTCCTGGCCAGGCAATTGAAGACGCTGATTGAGATTGACCGCTTGCACAGCGCCTATGCACTGCGCCTGGCGCCAGACGGCAGCTGCTGCGAATGGATCATCCCTGACAGTGATGGCCGCCTGGTGCTGACGCTGGAACCTGACACCCGCTGGTGGATGCGGTGGCTGGGCAGCCTGCTGCAGCCACTGGCGCCAGAAAATCATTTGTAGGCCACATGCTGGGCAAGCGCCGAACGCTGTAATTTGCCCACGCTGTTGTCGACAAGTGCTTGGATGTGAAGCCTTTTGCCTCACACAAACAACCTCTCAAGGAGACTCGACATGATGCTCACCCTCACACGTTCCCTTGCAGCCACCTGCCTTGCACTGGGTTTGTTGGCTGCGGCAGCAGGGCCCGCGCACGCGCAGGCCAGCGGCGCTACACGCGCCCAGGTCAAGATGGATCGTGATGCATTTCTTGCCATGGCGCGCTGGGACAACGAAGCCGGCAACTGGGTGCTGAAAGACAACATGCCCATGCCCGAAGGTGTGGCGTCACGCAGCGAGGTGAAGGCCATGCGCGACAAGTTTCTGAGCATGCACACCTGGGACGAGCTGGGATCGCAGTGGGTACCTGTGAAGGGCGCACCGCGGGACATGGACAAACTGAGCCGTGCGCAGGTGAAAGCTGAAACGGTGCGCTTCCTGAAGATGTACCGCTTTGACGAGTCGAATTCGACTTGGGTGAGCAAGGACCGCTGACCACGGGGCTCGGGCGGGGGTCACTGTCCCCGGCCTCCACCGCAGGCGAATAGCGCCGGGCGAGCCAAGCTGCAAAAGTCTGTAATTGCTGCACAGCACGGGCGACTACCCTGAAGTGGTGGGGGTGAAGCCCACCACGTTTGTCCCGTTCAACCGATCCAACAGAAGGAACACCCCATGAAGACCCGCCAAACTCTGGCCATCCTCTTTACCACCTTGGCGCTGGGTGCCTTTGGCACCGCCGCACATGCAGAATCGAATGACGACATGTCCTTCAGCGGCATGTTCAAGTCAGACCGTATCGACAAGAACAAGGACAAGATGGTGTCCAAGGCCGAATTCATCGAGATGATGAGCAAGGTGTGGGACATGAAAGCCAAGGAAATGAAGGTCTCGGACAAGGCCATGAAGTTCACCATGCAACAGTACGAGCAGGTGCTGATGTACATGAAGGCCGGTGGCTGAAACGCCGCGCACCCGGCAGCCCCAGCGACTGCTGAGGCGCTGGGGGTTATCGCAGCGCCGCCTGGAACGGTTTCAAGCAACCACTTCAGGCCAGCATCTGCGCTTCACGGGCCACTGCTGCCCACCACGCCGCCATACGCAACCCCCGACAGGTGAGCCATTTCCCGCTTCCACGTTGTCAGGTCGTTGGTGGTGAATTTGGACAAATGGTCGTGGCCGCAAGCCCTTGCCATGACCTGCATCAGTGCAACCGATGCACTTAGTCTTACTGTGTCAATAAAATCAAGGCATTATCCACGCTTCTTCAAGCGAAGGGTGAGCTTTGATGGACGAGCTTCA
>JANNMQ010000132.1:0-4234 GCA_031398045.1 Rubrivivax sp. | reverse complement strand
TCAGCACGCTGGCGCTGAACACCTCGCGCCAGCACGAACTGCGCGCCGGCCGCCTGGACGCTGTCGACGCCCTGACCCGCATACAGCTGGCGCAGGAACAGTTTCGGTCGTTGCACGGCATGTACAGCGGCGAACTGTCGGCCTTGCGCAGTGCGTCAGCGCTGTCGCGCCAGGGGCGTTACAGCCTGCAGTTGCAGCGCACCGCTGGTGAGTCCTACACCGCGGTGGCCACGGCACAAGGCCCACAGAGCCGTGACGACCGCTGCCTTGCATTGACGCTGTCGGTCGACCAGGGCTACCCGCAGACAGGCCCCAACCCGGCTTGTTGGAACCGATGAAACGCGCGCCGCACACCACGCCCACTTCAGAGCGTGGTGCCACACACCGCAGCCCAGCGCTGGGCGTGACGCTGATCGAGTTGATGATGGGGTTGGCGGTGCTGGCCATACTGGGCGCGCTGGCCTTGCCCGCCATGGGTTCACGGCTGGAGCGGCAACGCCTGGCCCTGGCCGCAGAAACGATGGCGGCCGACTTGACTGAAGCCCGTTTTGAAGCCGCACGCCGAGGCCTGGGCATGCAATTGCAGGCGCTGGGCAGTGCCGACGGCACACAGTGGTGCTGGTTGGTGGCGCCAGCGTCCGGCGGCACCAGGGCCGACTGCGGCTGCGCACAGACCCGAAGTTGTGGCCACCGCAGCGTGGCCGCAACCGACCACCCCGGTGTGAAGATGAAACAGGGCCGCCAGGTGCTGCTGAGCGCCGACGGTGCAGCCGTGGCATCCACCGCCGCGGTGTTTGAGTCGCCCCGGGGCGACCGCCTGCAAGTGGACATGCTGGCCCTGGGGCGCGCCCGCATCTGCAGCCCCGCGGCCTTGGTGGGGCGCTACCCGGCGTGTTGAGTGCAGGTATCCCCGTGAACCTGCAGCTTCAAACCTGCATGTTCATGATCTCGCTCAGCACAAGGTAGCGAAACTCCTGAACCTGCAGCTTCAAACCTGCATGTTCATGATCTCGCTCAGCACAAGGTAGCGAGACTCCTGAACCTGCAGCTTCAAACCTGCATGTTCATGATCTCGCTGTAAGCCTGCACCAGCCGGTTGCGCACCTGCAGCGCGGCGGTGAACCCCAGCTGCGCCTTTTGCATGGCCATCATGGTTTCTTCCAGGCTCACGGTGGGGTTGTCCAGCGTCAGTTCACGCTGCAGGCCCTGGGCTTTCAGTTGTGACTGGCTCACTTCCTGCAGCGCCTGGCCCATGGCGGCCTTGAAACCACCCTGCGCACCGGCCACGCTGTCAGTCAGCGGCTGACCATCAGGGCGCAGGCCGGCGCGGGCCACAGCGGCCTGGAAGTCAAAAGCCTTGATGCGCAAGTCGGTCATGGCGCTGCCCTGGCAGGTTGAAACAATGGCGTCAGCAGGCCCTTTGCAGGCCCTGCCACGCTGCGCACTGTAGAGCGCCGCGCCCACCCGGCAAGGCCGGATCTGCAGCCGCATTGCTGGCCTGTTCGGACCACCGTGGGCCGGGGTGGACACCAACAATGCATCGCACAGGGGCCGCTGTGTCAGCTGCTGGGTGGCGGGCCGATGGGGCTGGTCAACGGCACTGGCGCAGGGGCTGACACAGGGGCAGCCGCTGCTGCGGCGCTGGCCCCGTTTTCAACGCATCGTCCAGACGCCCAGCCGTACCGCGCGCCTTCCCGCCACTCAAATACATGGACAACGCCGTCGCGCAGCCCAAACCCACAGCCTTGGTGCCCCTGGTGCCAGCCAGCACCGGCTTTGCCGCTCGTGTCATGGCCCTGCCCGTGCGCACGCAAGCCATGGCTGCGTTGGGTGTGGTGGGCTTGCTGGTGGTGCTGGCGCTGATGTTCGGCTCGGCACGCAGTGCAGACTACCGCGTGCTGTTCCCCAACCTGTCTGACAAAGACGGCGGCCAGGTGGTGGAAAAGCTGACGCAGATGAACGTGCCTTACCGCTTTGCCGAAGGTGGCGGCACGATCATGGTGCCCTCAGGCCGGGTGCACGAACTGCGCATGAAGCTGGCCGCGGCCGGCTTGCCCAGCGGGGGTGCCGGCGGTGCCGGTGTGGGCGGCGCGGGCTACGAGCTGCTGGACAAGAACAACTTTGGCCAGACGCAGGGCCAGGAGCGCATGAAGATCCAGCGCGCCATCGAAGGCGAGCTGACCACCACCATCCAGGCGCTGGACTCGGTGAAAGCCGCGCGGGTGCACCTGGCGCTGCCACCGCAGAACGGTTTTTTCCGCGAACAGCAAAAGCCTTCGGCATCGGTGGTGCTGACGCTGCACCCGGGCCGTACGCTGGACCGCAACCAGATTGCCGGCATCGTGCGTGTGGTTTCGGGCAGCATCCCTGAATTGAACGCCAAGGCCGTGAGCGTGGTGGACAGCACCGGCTCGCTGCTCAGTGGGCCCAATGAGGAAGACGCCGCTGCCGGGCTGGACTCCCAACAGCTGCTGTACCGCCGCGAGGTGGAGGCCAGCCACCTGAAGCGGGTGCATGAATTGCTGGAGCCGGTGGTGGGCCGCGACAACCTGCGCGCCAGCGTCAGCGCCGACATCGACTTTGCGCAGGTCATGCAAACTGCGGAGGCTTACCGCCCCAACCAAGGTGCCGACGGCAAGCCCGCTGTGCGCGAGCAGCGCAGCGAAGAGTCCAGCCAGCCCGGCAGCACGGTGGCCGCGGGTGTGCCGGGTGCCACCGCCAACCAGCCGCCCACGCCCGCCACGGCGCCCATCAACGGCGCTGCGCAGCCGCTGCAAGGCGCCGGCGGCGGCGGCGCGGCCGGCAACAGCACCCGCAAGGAGGCGGCCACACGCTTTGAAATCGACAAGACCACCACGGTGACCAAAAACGCGGTAGGCACGGTGAAGCGCCTGAGCGCAGCGGTGGTGGTGAACCACCGCAACAGCACCGACGCCAAAGGCAAACCCAGCAGCGCACCGCTGTCGGACAAGGAAATCGAACAACTGACGGCACTGGTGCAGCAGGGCATCGGTTTCAACGCCGAACGCGGCGACGTGGTGAAGGTGGTGAACGCGCCCTTCCGGGTTGAAACACCGCCGCCGGCTGACGACACGCCGCTGTGGAAACAACCCTGGCTGCTGGACCTGCTGAAGTCGGCCGCAGCCCCGCTGGCACTGGCCGTGGTGGCGCTGTTGATCGTCACCAAACTGATACGCCCGGCCCTGGTGGCCGCCACCGCCCCGCCGCCACCACCCGAACCCGGCAGCCAAGTGGACGAAGTGGTTGCGGGCGACACCGCCTTGCCCACCAGCGTTGCGTTGCCAGCGCTGCCCGCCCCGACCGTGGACCCCCGGCTGGAAGCCGCGCGCGCTTTGGCCCGCGACAACCCGGTGGCCGTGGCCCACATCGTCAGCGGCTGGGTCAGCGGCGACGCCTGAGCGTCAGCGCAGCAGCAGCAAACCCTTCACCAGCAGGCAAACCAGCCCATGGCATCAGCAAGCGAAGACGACGGCGTCAACAAGGCGGCCATCCTGCTCATGAGCCTGGGTGAAGAAGAAGCTGCCGGTGTCTTCAAACACCTGGCGCCCAAAGAAGTGCAGGCGTTGGGCGAGGCCATCGCCAAGATGCGTGCCGTCACCAGCGAACGGGTGGACAAGGTACTGGAAGACTTTGACCGCCTGGCGGCCAGCGAACGCATGCTGGTGTCTGACAGCAACGAATACGTGAAGAGTGTGTTGCGCAAGGCGCTCGGTGATGACAAAGCCAACTTGCTGATCGACCGCATCATGCAAGGCAGCGATGTGAGCGGCATCGAAAGCCTGAAGTGGATGGACCCGCAAAGCGTGGCTGAACTGCTGCGCAACGAACACCCGCAGATCGTGGCCGCCATCTTGGTGCACCTGGACTTCGACCAGGCTTCGCAGGTGCTGAAACTGTTCACCGAACGGCAGCGCAACGAAGTGATGGTGCGTGTGGCCACGCTGGACGGCATACAGCCCTCGGCCTTGCGCGACTTGAACGAGGTGATGAGCAAGGTGCTGGCCGGCGGCGACCGCAGCAAGAAGGGCAACCTGGGCGGCGTGAAGGCGGCGGCGGAAATCCTGAACATGATGGGCACCAGTGTCGAGACCTCGGTGCTGGACTTCGTGCGCGAAGCCGACAGCGACCTGGCGCAGAAGATCATGGACAACATGTTCACCTTCGACGACGTCGAGAAGATCGACGACAAGGGCATCCAGGCGCTGATGAAGGA